>JBDRPH010000001.1:0-8509 GCA_043827245.1 Minisyncoccota bacterium
TGCCCTAGGAGCGGCATTTGGTTGGGGAGTGAGCACCACTTTTTCCAAGAAAATGTTGAAAGTTCTCCCCTCTCAGCAGGCGACTGCTTTGCGATTTACAGTTACGACTATATTGGCTTTGATAGCTCTGTTAGTCACGCAAGGAACAGCGGGATTGGTGATGCCCACCATCTCTCAATGGAGTCGTTTCATTTTCATTGCTTTGTCTACGGGGATGGTAGCGTTGATGATTTATTACAAGGGGTTAAAAACCACTTCAGTTAAAGTCTCAACAATTATGGAATTAATATTTCCGATTTTAGCTATTTTTATTGACGCAGTGGTTTACAAAACCTTCTTGGTGCCAGTGCAGTTTCTAGCGGCCGGAGTATTACTGTACGCCGCCTCACGAGTTGCTCAACTGGGCCAGAATGGGAAACAGGTCGTTGAGGCTTGAGAGAGTGTATTCGCCGGTGGGGCTATTAACTTCTCGCACGATATGCAGGGGAATGATGTTGGGAAATTTTTCTAGAAAAGTAATCACTGTGGTTTTGTCATCAATGATGATCGTATTTTCTGGCAAACTTTCGATTAGTTTAGTATCCATTTTTCTGCGTAAAATATAACGATACTCTGGATAGAAAAAATCCAAAATATTATTTTCCGTTAGCTTTCTTTCTTGGAAATCAGCAAAGCCTTCTGAAAAAATACCGAGAGTATATTGCTCGGCTTGTAGTTTTTGCAGTACCTTTCTTGATTCTGGGAAAAGGACAGAGCCAAAGTTGTCAGAGTGGTAAAAAATACTTTCGACTTGATTAGCGTCGGCTTGATGATATTCAGCTAAATAAGCAATACAGCCGGCTGGAGAAAAATCTGTTGAATTGTCTAGGCTTGATAAATAGGATTTGAAGACTTGCTCGACTTTGTCAGGAGTAACCTTAAAAACTTTTGCAAAATTTAAAAAATGATTTTTAACGACTTTGAGAGTGTCGATCAATGTTCCGTCGATGTCAAAAAGAATGAGCGGTTTTTTAACTGACATATGCAGTTGTTTGGTGATTTCTTGTTAATTTTTTTATTTAGTTGACCCTGTCACATTTTTTGGTTTGATGAAAATGCTAGTTGCCAGCAAAGTAGTGATTGGGGCTGCCAGAACGATACCAATTGAACCAACGAGAGTACGCACTACTTCATCGGCAACGATTTCCAAATTTAAAATTTGGTCGGGAGTGGCATTCGCATCCAGGAACAACAATAGAAGTGGCAGAGAAGCACCGGCATAAACCAAAATTAAAGTATTAACCATAGAAGAAATATGATCTTGCCCTACCTTCATAGCCCGACTGAATAATTCTTTAAAAGAAATTTTAGGATTGCTTTCTTTGAGTTGCTCAACAAATGAGGATTGAGAAACCGTGATATCGTCTAGAGTGCCCAATAAACTGATGATGATGCCTGCCAATAGTAAGCCACGCAAATCAATACTATTTGAGGTCAGTACACTCAGAAACCCAGCTTCTTCACTAGCAAAGCCAGTTAGGTGCGCTTGATCAACGAATGCCACCGCTAATAGTCCGGCCAGCAATAATGAAATCAGAGTGCCGGCTATAGCTACGTGAGTTTTTTTATTAAATCCGTGAGAGAGATAGAAAGTGAAAGGGATAATCAATGCAGATCCTAACAAAGTTATCAAAAGAGGGTTAGAGCCACTCATGATAGCTGGCAGGATCATGCCAAAAATAATGGCAAATGAAATAGCTAAAGAAAGTAGTGAGCGAATTCCCCACCAACGACCGACAGCTATTACCAACACAGCAAACAATAAGCTGAGCTGAAAAAGGGCAGGTCTGCGAAGATAGTCAGTAATAATCCAAGTATTATCTGGTTGTTGAGTGATTATTACTTGTTCCCCAGCATGATAAGCAGTCCATCTAGAAAAAGGAGCTTGGTTGCGGATAATTTCCAAGACTTTTTGATCATCATCGATTAGCTGTAATTCCAAGTGTTGATATTCTTGGGTGCCATCATCTTGAATAGTTTTTCCTTCTTCAATAATGCGAGTTATGGTGGCTTCTTGAGTGATCATTTCAGGCTTAATTATATATGAATTTTTTCTTTCGTCTTGGATAGCTTTGTAGGATGTCGTATGATGGGAATTAAAATATATGTCTGATAACAATTCAATCCAACCTTCGTCAGCCAATGAACGCATCACGCCCCTAGCGCCAGATGCACCAGCTTACACTGGTCGCAAACCAGTAGTGCTTTTAGTTTTAGATGGTTGGGGACTGGCTCCGGCTGGTCCGGGGAATGCCGTGACCTCAGCCGATACGCCCAATATGGATCGTTTATGGAGTGAATATGCTCATACTCAATTGGGAGCTAGTGGTGAGTATGTAGGTTTGCCCAAAGGAGTGGATGGTAATTCTGAGACGGGCCACATGAACATTGGGGCTGGTCGAGTTGTTTGGCAAAGTTTATCAAGGATTGATCGATCGATTGAAGATGATAGTTTTTTCCAAAATGAAGTTTTTTTGTCAGCAATTGAGCATGCTAGAAAAAATAATGCCAAATTGCATTTGATGGGACTAGTGGGTGCGGGATTCGTTCATTCTAGCGTTCAGCATCTGATTGCTTTGTTGCATTTAGCCGAACAACAGCAATTTAGCAACGTGGCCGTGCATGCTTTTACTGATGGTCGAGATGCTCCTCCCACCGACAGTTTGGCCACTCTCCAGGCGGTGGAGCGGGAAATGAATCGTTTGGGAGTGGGGCAGTTGGCCAGTATTACCGGTCGTTTTTATGGTATGGATCGCGATCATAATTGGGACAGAACTCAGAAAGCTTTTGAAGCCTTAACAGTGGGCAAAGGAACAACTACCACTGATTGGCAGAAAACTTTGCAAGATTCTTATAATCAAAAAAATACTGATGAGTTTGTTGAGCCAATTATTATTCTCGGGCCCAATGGCCAACCAACCATTATCGAGGATCACGATGCAGTCATCTTTTTCAATTTCCGAGTGGATAGGCCACGTCAATTAACTTGGGCCTTTGTTTTGCCAGATTTTGAATATCGTGATTTAACAGGTAGTAGTTCTGGGCAAGCAGTAGATTTTAATCAAATTGACCAAACTAAAATCGTTAATTTCCGGCGGGTCAAAACACCACAAAATCTTTATTTTGCCACCATGACGGATTATGACGAGGACCTGACCAATCCCAAAGCTTTTGCCAACCAAGATATTAGTGATAATTTGGGTCAGGTTTTGTCTGAAGCGGGGGTGAGGCAGTTACGTTTGGCGGAAACTGAAAAAGAAAAAATGGTCACCTACTATATTGATGGCAAAGAAGAAGAGCCTTTCCCGGGAGAGCATTGGCTCATTTTTCCTTCCAAAAAAGTAAAAACTTATGCTGAGACTCCAGAAATGAGTGCAATAGAGATTACGGATGAATTAGTAAAGCAAATCGAGCAAGATCAGTTTGATGTGGCGATTGTCAATTTGGCCAATGGAGACATGGTAGGTCACACGGGAGATATCCGGGCAGTTATTAAAGCTTGTGAGATAGTTGATCAGCAGGTGGGTAGAATTGTGGCGGCAATTCAGAAAACTGATGGAGTACTTATCATTACCGCCGATCATGGGAATGCTGAAGAGATCACTAATCAGCAAACTGGCAACGTTGATACCGAACATTCTGCGGCGCCAGTGCCGTTTATTGTGGTGGGTGGTGAGTTTGCAACCGGTCAGGAATTACCAGTGGGGGTGTTGGCCGACCTGGCGCCGACAATTCTCAAATTAATCAATATTAAGCAACCGTCAGCCATGACGGGAAGGAGTTTAGTTTAATGAAAGAAAAATTTACAGATCTTCAAGAAATATTAGATCAGCCGAATGAGGAAACTCAACTGAAGTTTCTAAAAGAGAAGCAAAAAGAGATCATAGGATTATTTGAAGAAATTTTAAGAGATTCTGGACAAGTGAACTTCACTTTTCAGGAATTATTAGAATCTTTCAAGGATAATGGATATTCTTTTGCAGAGGTAGTTTTGGATATATTAGATACTTATAATCGACAAGGAGCTGATGATTGGACTCTGGAAGATGCAATCATGATTGGAGTGATAGAGCTGGGCGGTGAAATAGATCTTTCATAATTTTCGCTCTTTCTTCGGTTTTGGGAATGGTGTAATCTCATAGTATGTCTCAACCCTTGGCGGCGCGTCTGCGCCCCACTAATTTAGATGAATTTGTTGGTCAAAAACATTTGGTGGGTGAGAATAAGCCCCTGCGCAAAATCCTTGAGCTAAGTGCCATTTCCAGCATGATTTTTTGGGGTCCCCCCGGAGTTGGTAAAACTACTTTGGCCAAGATTTTGGCTAGAAAAACAGGCCACGAATTTGTAGAGCTTTCGGCGGTGAATGCCGGCAAAGCAGATGTTAGAAAAGTAATCGAAGACTCCAAGCGCCAGCGCCAGCTGAGTGAAGACTTCACCACCCCTGTACTTTTTTTGGATGAGATTCACCGTTTTAACAAAATTCAGCAGGATTTTTTACTGCCCTACGTGGAAGATGGCACGATTATCTTGATTGGAGCGACGACCGAAAATCCCAGCTTTAATATCATCTCTCCATTATTATCACGCACTCGCATTTATGTTTTAAAAAGTCTTGATGACGAAGACATGCTCCAAGTTTTGGCTCGAGCCATCAAGTTACTCAAAAAAGAAAATAAATCAGCCAAATTAACAGTAGCCAAAGATGCTAAGGAGTGGTTACTGCGCTTCTCGGACGGGGATGCACGCCAATTATTGACTATCATCGAGCATGCCTTTGAACTTTATCAGAATCTTTCGTTGGCGGCACTCAAAAACGCCCTGCAATCTCAGCACCTGCGTTACGACAAACAAGGTGAAGAGCATTACAACACCATCAGTGCTTTTATCAAATCAATGCGGGCCAGTGACGCAGATGCCGCAGTTTACTATTTAGCTCGGATGGTCGAGGCCGGCGAAGATCCCCTTTTCATTGCGCGGCGGATGGTAGTTTTTGCCAGTGAAGATATCGGCATGGCTCAACCGACCGCCCTGGTAGTCGCCAACGCTGTTTTTCAAGCCTGCCAAACCATTGGCTATCCAGAGTGCGCCATCAACCTAGCCCAGGGGGTTGTCTACTTAGCCACAGCCAAGAAAGACCGCCGCGCCTACGACGCCTTGCGCTCCGCTCAAGCAGATATTAAACAGCACGGCAACTTGCCGGTTCCGATGAGTTTGCGCAACCCGGTTACGTCACTGATGGAGAAGCAAGGCTATGGCAAGGGTTATGAAATGTATCCCAAAGACGAAAGTTTGTTGCCGGATAAATTAAAGCATAAAAAATATTTTGTTAAGAACAAAAAATAATTAGTGACAGTTTGATATAATCAACTTATTCAAGAAAGTTAAAAAAAGGAAAATTATGCCATCGATACAAGAAGCTCTCACACTTCCTGATCAGTCACGTGCTTTTGATTCATTATTAAAAAGAGAATTAGAAATTTTTGTTTCTAAAGAAAGTAAAAAAGAGGTTCCTTTTGCTTCTTTGGAGATAGGTGAGACAGTTTATTCTCCAAAGCTTGGACTACTAACTGTAATTAATAAAATAAATAGAGATGGAGCCACATTGACAGCTCCAGACGGATCAATAGAAGTACGAGTTAATTCTCGCTTAACAGTTCAGAGCATTGATTGGTAATCAAGAAATATCCAGCCCCTAGACTAGACGAACATTCCCTCAACGCGTACAATACCAGACGTAGATAGCGCCTATAGTTCAAGGGATAGAACGGTGGTTTGCGGAACCACTGATCCAGGTTCGAATCCTGGTAGGCGCACCCTAATTTACCAAAGAGGGTCAAGGAGAGGTCGCATAGTGGTCTATTGCACCGGTTTCGAAAACCGGCGCCCTCACGGGCTTCGTGGGTTCGACTCCCACCCTCTCCGCCGTTTTCTAAAAATCGTTTCTAATCAATAAAATCCCTGCATGATTTTGGTTAAGCTCTGCGACTATTGTCATATATGTCCTCGCGCGCGCGTTCTTCTGCCATCTCCGCTGCCCAGGCTCAAGATGCATTAAAGAAAAGGCAGGAGTTTTTTGGTTCGGATCAACCGGGGGCTTTTGATGATTTATTTTCCAATAATTTAGATGTGGCTAGTGTCTCGAGTAAAAACTGCGAGAACTTGGTTGGTTCCGTGGAGATTCCGGTGGGAGTGGCTGGGCCGTTGAAGATTGGTGAGGAGGAGTATTATTTGCCTCTGGCAACTACTGAGGGGGTCCTGGTGGCCAGTGTGAATCGGGGTTGCAAGGCTTTATCGCAGGCGGGCGGAGTGACGGTTTTGAGCCAGAAAAGGGGTATGTCACGGGCGCCGGTTTTTGCCTGTAAATCAGGTGAAAAAGCGGTCGAATTGACTGCTTGGTTGGATGAGCATCATCAACTGTTTCAAAAAATTGCCGAAAAAAATAGCCAACACTTGAAATTTCTTTCACTACAGCATTGGATTCGTGGTCGTCAGGTTTATGCTCGGTTTGTTTTTGATACAGATCAGGCGATGGGGATGAATATGGTGACGATCGCTGTCGAGCAGATTGCTAAGACGGTGGTTGAGGCTAATGCTCAAGTTAAGTTAATTGCTCTTTCCAGTAATGTTTGTACTGATAAAAAAGATTCATTGATTAATGCTATTTTGGGTCGTGGTTATTGGGTGCAGGCAGAGGCTTTTTTACCTGAGAAAGTGATTACTTCGGTTTTGAAGACTTCTGCTGAGAAGATTTATGCGGCGCATGTGGCTAAAAATTTGGTGGGTAGCAGCGTGGCCGGCTCTCTTTCGCAAAATGCCCAGGTGGCCAATATTCTGGCGGCACTCTACATCGCTACCGGGCAAGATCCGGCCCACACAGTGGATGGTAGTCGAGCTTTTTTAACCATGGAACTAGAAAAGAGTGGTTTGTATGTTGCTCTTACTTTGCCCAGTATTGTGGTTGGCGTGGTGGGTGGTGGAACAAGTTTGGCTGCCCAAACTCAGGCTCGTTTATTGATGAAAAAAGGTGGAATTGATGATGCGGAAGAACTGGCCCGAGTGGTGGGAGCGGCGGCTCTGGCAGGTGAGATTTCTCTCATGGCGGCACTGGCCTCAGGTGATTTAGCTAAAGCACATGCTAGTTTGGGGAGGAAAAAATGAAGATTAAAACTACTGGTATTGTTTCCTATGGTGCGTATTTACCCTCTCAGAAAATCTTAGGTAGTGAGATAGCGACGGCGCAAGGAAAGTTAGATAATAGTATTCCTCGTTCTTTGGGGGTAGCTCAAAAAACCGTTCCAGAAATTGATGAAGATACGATTACCATGTCAGTACAGGCGGGATTTCAGGCTTTAAGTAGGCTTGATCCTAAGGATAAAGAAAAGATCGGCACCCTTTTTATCGGTAGCGAAAGTCACCCTTATGCGGTCAAACCGTCAGCGAGTGTGGTGAAGGCGGCCTTGGGGTTGAGTGAGCGGTTGGCCGCCGCCGATTTACAATTTGCTTGTAAGGCTGGCACCCAGGCGCTGCAAATTTGCGCCAGTTACGTGGCGGCTGGCATGACGAAGTTGGGGATGGCAATCGGGGCGGATACGGCGCAAGCGCGCCCAGGAGATGTCTTAGAATTTACTGCTAGTGCGGGGGCGGCGGCCCTAATACTTGGTAAAGATAAATTGTTGGCTCGCTTACTAGCCACTCATTCAATTACCACCGACACTCCAGATTTTTGGCGACGACCCAAACAAGACTTTCCAGAACATGCAGGTAGATTTACGGGTGAGCCAGGATATTTTTATCACGTTCGCACTGCTACAGAGCAGTTGTTGAAAGAAACCAACTTAACTCCAGCAGATATTGATTGGTGCGTTTTTCACACGCCCAACGCTAAATTCCCTAAGGCCGCGGCGCGACAGCTGGGCTTTAGCGAGCAACAACTAAAATATAGCTTGCTAGTTGAGGAGATCGGCAACACCTACGCCGCGGCCTCACTGCTAGCCCTCATCAATGTACTCGACCACGCCACTGCTGGACAAAAAATCCTAGTCACTTCCTATGGTTCTGGCTCAGGTGCTGACTCATTTTTATTTGAAACTACTCCTTTGCTGGTCCAACAAAGAAAACAATGGTCAGCTTTATTAGCAGAGCAAGCCCAACAAACCACAGCTATTTCATATCAAGAAACACTCAAAACAACTAAGCATTAATTAAATTTATGAAAATTAATATCATCGGTACTGCTACTACACAATTCGGTGAACTTTGGGACAAAAGTTTGGAAGATTTGTTGCGTGAAGCAACGTTTGGTGCCCTCACAGATGCCAAGCTTGAACCAAAGCAAATTGAGGCGATCTTTGTAGCCAATAAAGCCGCTGGTAGTTATGAAAATCAACATCACCTCAACGCTCTTGTTAGTCAATTTTTTCCTCATCATCCGCCCGCCATCAGAGTAGAGGCGGCTTGTGCCTCTGGTAGT
>JBDRPH010000002.1:0-3004 GCA_043827245.1 Minisyncoccota bacterium
AAAATATTATTTTAAACAAAACAAACATCTTCCCACAAAGTCATAAAAAATTCTAACTGAAATTTGATTGGAAAACTTAAAATTAGCTAGAAATCGACAGAGTAACCAAAAACCCCGCCTGTCGGCGGGGTTTTTAATTGCTTTTTGTAGCGAGTGGTTATTTAAGTTCCACTACACAACCAGCCTCTTCCAAGGTTTTCTTGGCGGCTTCGGCGTCTTCTTTCTTGGCGGCTTCTAAAAGAGTTTTAGGAGCGGATTCCACGAAAGTTTTGGCCTCACCCAAACCAAGTTCAGGTTTCAAAACTCTGACGGCTTTGATAGCAGCGATTTTATTAGAACCACCGTCTTTCAAAATGACGTCGAATTCATCTTTTTCCTCTACTGGAGCGGCTGCGGCAGCAGGCATGGCACCCATCATCATGGGAGCAGCAGCACTGACACCGAACTCATCTTCCAAAGCGGAAACGAGATCGGAAACTTCCATCAAAGATAATTCTTTGACAGAGTCAACGATTTTTTGTACTTTAGCAGGAAGTTTTTTGGCTTCCTTAGTTTCTTTGACCTCTTCGGTCTTGGCTTCGGACTTTTTTTCCTCAACCTTTTTAGTATCTTCGGACATAATTTCCTTTAACTAAATACTTACTACTTTTGGGCGGCTTATTCGGACTTTTGGTCACGAATGGCGCGCAGAGCATAGACAAGATCTCTAGAGCCTGCTTTGAGAACGTTAACGAGCCCAAACTGTGGTCCCTTTAACCTAATTATCAAAGTGCTAATTAATTCTTGCTTGCTTGGCAATTTACTGAGTGCTTCAACTTCGGCTGGAGACAACACCTTGTCATCCATAAAACCTTGTTTGATGGTCAGCTGACCATTGTCCTCATGAAACTTAAATAATTGTTTCAAGGCGGACACAGCATCTTCGTGGGAAAAGACTATGGCATTCATTCCGGTTAAGGAATCAGTCAGTTTGTCTTTACCAATTGCTAGATCAATGAGAGTGTTTTTGGTAACGAACATTTCGCCACCTACTTCTGCCAGTGCTGATCTCAATGCGACTTGGTCGTTCACTGAGGTGCCACTGTAGTCGAACACGACCACTGATTTTGCCTGTGCAAGCTTGTTCTGTAAGATCTCGACTTGCTCCAAGTTCTTTTTACTTGGCATGGCAAATCCTTTTCTTTTAGCTATTACTTAAAGAGCTGTTGGCGAAGAAAGTGGAAATACGAAAAGAGAAAAAGTCCGCTTGGGCGAATTGCCCGGGGTGGATGTTAATTTCTCCTCGGTGTGGTATTTCATCCGCCTGCGGCGGACAAGTCCGCTTTAAGGAAGAACACACTGTCTTCGGAAACGAAAAGTATTGTATCATTATTCCTATGCGAAGCAACAGCTCAAGTATTTGGCAAAAAGTTTTTTTTAAATCAATCATAATTGTTGCTCTTTTTTCTATTTTTTCCACTCAAGTACAAGCCAAAGAATACAGCATTAATTCTTTGACAGTTGATGCAACTATCCAACCGGATGGTTCGATGACAGTGACTGAACAGCGTGTTTATGATTTTCGTGATGATTTTGCTTTTGCTTATCAATATTTATATCACCAACCAGATCAGACATTAGATCCTCATCGTTCAGAGCCTTATGAAATTCGCATTAGAAGTCTGTGCGATGAGTCCAAATGTTATTCATTTTTACCATCCAACCAAGTGGATTTGAACGATCGACGCAATAATATAATTGACACTTTTACCGTAGCCCAAGACGCAAAAGCAACCTATATTCAGTGGCATTTCAGCGCTATTTTTGAACCGAAAACTTTTACTTTAAGCTATACCGTAGATAACGCCGTTACCATTCACGAAGACGCAGCTGAGCTCTATTGGCAGTTTGTAGGCAGCGAGTGGGAAGCACCTCAGCGCAACATTTTGATTACTGTGAATTTGCCGGAAGGAATCGAAGATGAGCAAATTGCGGCGTGGATGCATGAAGTGCAGGGTGGGGTAGTGAGCATTGTTGACAATCACACTGTTACTTTTCAACTGGACAACAATCCCACCGGAAAATTTACCGAAGGAAGGATTATCTTTCCTCGAGAAGTAATGACTGGAGGGGCGGCAGGAAGTGCTTCGCGAGAGTTAATTGTGGGGCAAGAAAATGAGTTTATTACTCGCACCAAACAAGCCAATCAATGGGTGAGTTGGTTTGGTTTGGCTTGGACAGCGCTGACCGCTTGGTTGTGGTTTGTGGTTTTGCGAGAGGTCTATCGTTTTGTGCGTCACGACATTCAGCGCATTCCGCCAGCCAACCAAGCCGATCGTTTTTGGGAGCCACCTAGCGATTTGGAGCCGGCGCTAGTTGAACAATTACTAACTGGCTCCAAAACAATTTCTGCGCGAGCCTTTACAGCCACGGCGTTGTCACTAGTTCAGCAAAAAGTGATGCGCATTTTGCGCAGTGACAAGAAGAAGGGTTTCTTAGTCAAAGATTATGAGTATGGTTTCGAGCAGACTGGGAAAACTAAAAAACTTTCAGTTACCCAGCAACACGTTTTCGATCATATTTTTACCACTGTCGGCAGAGGCAAAGAAACTGTTTGGTTCACAGAATTAATAAAATATAGCAAAAATCACAGTAGTAGTGCCTATCTTTTTCTGCAAAGATTGGGTAAGGAAGCTTTTGCAGATAACCTCGAGCAGGGGATGTTTGAATCCAAGCAACCTTCGCGATTTTTTGCTACTTTCAAGCCCTTGGCCAAGCCGGCTTTAGCGGCCATTGGTTTATTTGCAGTAAGTATCGTATTGCCCATCTTTAATCAGTATTTAGAGCCCGAATCATTACTGATGATTGCAATATTAAGTTTGCCATTTCAGCTTTTTATTCCAGGAACTTTAATGGTGATTGTTGGGATGATGCGCGACATGCCTCGCCGCACAACTGAAGGTTTGCGAGAAGCTTCTTTATGGAGAGCATTTAAAAAGCATATGGAAGACTACAAACAAACCAA
>JBDRPH010000003.1:0-2578 GCA_043827245.1 Minisyncoccota bacterium
GGTCAGGAAGATGCTTTACTGGCCGGAGAGTATGTTAAGGATATTTTGCCCGAAATAAAGATTTTATTTTTGAGTAAAAAGGGTGAGATTAAAGATAGAATTCAGGGTTTAGAAACGGCTGGCGATGATTATTTGCCCAAGCCTTTTTCTTTGGCAGAATTGCGCTTGCGAGTGCGCAGTCTTTTGGCGATGCAGAGAGCGACGGAGCAAGGGCGGCGGCGCTGGGTGGTTGGAGAGTTAGTGTTTTATCCGGATCAGGGCTTGGTAGAAACTCCGGGGCGGAAAGCTCAACTGCGCCGCCGCGAAACCGAGATTCTGGAATGTTTAGTTCAAGCCGCAGGAGCAACCGTTTCTCGTCAGCAACTCACTCGTGTTTTGTGGCCGGCAAGTTATGAACCAAATTCTAGTACAGTAGATGTCTATATTCGTCGTATCCGTCAGAAACTAGGTGAGTTGAGCTATATGCTACAAACTTGTCGAGGTTTTGGCTATCGTTTAGTTGATTTAAAGCGGGAAGTTTAAAGTAATAGTAGTGCCTTTATTAGGGCGGGAGCTTAAAGTTAATTTTCCGCCAAATTTTTCTTCTAGAGCTTTTTTGACAAAATATAAACCCAAGCCAGAATGATTTTGTTTAGTGGAATAAAACTGAGTAGTGCTTAATTTTTGTTTTACCCAATTCATGCCCTGTCCTCCGTCAGTGACAGACAAAACACAAAATTTATTTTTTAAATTAAAATTTAGAAAAATTGGTTTATTGATTTTTTCCTGAGGATAGCTTTCATAAGCATTATTTAATAAACAAGCGACTATTTCTTGAAAAAAAAGTTTATTACCTGACAACTTAAAATTATTAGCAACCGGCAAACGACTCACTAGCTGTTGCTTTAATTTAGTACCCTCGTTGAGAGCCAATAATTCTAGAAGAGCGTGTTTGGGAGAAAAGCTTGATGGAGCAATCGAGTCAGTAGTTTGCAGGGCTGAATTTAGATAATTGGCATTCAGCAAAACTCGCTGTAAGTAAATGTCAGACAGCTCTCTTGCTTCTCTAGGCAAAGCCTGAACAGCAATCTGAGTATTGAGCAAAATGTTGGTAACGGGGGTGGAAAAACTGTGACAAATCACAGGGGCAGTCGAAAAAAGTGCTAGTTTTTTTGACATGACAAAACCTTACACTCTTTAGATTAAAAAATCCTGAAATTTTTGAATTTGAATTTATTTTGGTTGGTGGACCAAATTAGTGATGTCCCAAACTTGCAAGCAAGGAGCTTCATTGATCCGACAATATTCATTGAGCAAAGTAACGTCTGATCGATTGGTCGTTAAATGCATCATTTGGCGATGGGAATTTACCACTAACCAAACTTGTTCAAAATGTTGAGCTTTTTGAGCAAAGCTATCAGGAATTTCGTGAACCGGCTGGCCAATACCCTCAACCAAAATATTAGTCACATCTTGGTTGTGCAGATACATCAAAACTCCATCAGGTAGGGTGCCAAAAAATCCTTCAGTGGCGACGGCCACAGTATGCTCTTGAGTAGTCATTAATAAATAGTCAGTCGTTTCTTTAATGCCGTTGCCAGATGACCAAGCTTCTAAATATTGAGATCGATCGAGGGCAGTGAGGGGCAAATAATCTGGATTTTGCCAAGAAATTAACGCAAACTCTAGGGCTTTGGAACTAATAAGGGTAACGCCAAAAACCAAAATGCTGACTCTGATAAAAAAGCTGAGTGGTTTTTTAATTAATTTTTGAGTTGTTAGGAAAAATTGTTCAAAAGCTAAGGCAGCTGAAATCGTTAGTGGCAGGGCGGCGGGTAATAAGTAGCGAGGATAAAGTACTTTGCTCAGAATGATGATTGGCCCCAAAAATCCCAAAGTAGCTAGCAACAAAATAAAATGCTTTCTTCTCCACCTGGCTTGCCAAAGTCCCAAAATAGGCAAAATTAAGATTGGCCAAGTCAAATAAGCATTCAATACTTGCCAAACATGACGGCCATTCGCAAAAGCAATTGGCCAAACTTTTGCTGCCAGAACCTCACTTAATGGGTAGAGGAAATCGTTTCCGCGATTAAATAATTGACCAAAGGCCGGTTGGATTTTAAGACTCAAAAAAACCAACAATCCAATTAACAGGGCACCAGCACTCCAACTGAGAGCGAGAGCACGAGTGGTTTTTTTAGGTTTAATCAGCCAGGGGATTAGCAATAGAATAGGCACAAATAATAAAGCTGAGAGCTTGGTTAATAGCGCCAAACCAAAAAACAAACCAGCCCAGATCGTCGATTTCCAACGCTTAGACTTGATTAAACTAGCGGTCAGTAAACTATTTACAGATAGAGAAAGTAAAGTTACCAATAAACCATCAATCAGTGCCATTCGATGATGAAAAAACCAAAAAGGCAAACCAATGATCGCCAAAGCAGTGAAAGTTATGGCAATTCTTTTACCGCCCAGTTTTTTTACGATTAGGGCTGTCGTCCAAACCTGAATCAAACCGGCCAGGACAGAAATCATGCGTCCAGCCAGCAATGGATCGGAAAAAATTTTCAGCGTTCCAACCGTCAACCAAATAAATAGG
>JBDRPH010000004.1:0-5299 GCA_043827245.1 Minisyncoccota bacterium
ATCTATCGTCACCGTTGCATTGCGATAAAAATCAATTCCTGATATCACCAAGCTTTCTTCGCTGGTACATTCGCCTAAAGAAAAACTTTCCCTGGGTGAGGGCAAAGTTTGCAAACAATAAGTGCTACCACTAGTGAATTGAGCAACAAAACTATCCCAACCCAAAAGGGTTCTTTCTCGGCGGAAAACCTCCATTGCTTCTTGTCCGCGCTTGATGGCTTGTGAGCGATATTTAGCTTCCGCGCTAGTCTGCAACGAAACAGTCATGCCAGCTACCAGAGTTGTTAGCACTAGAGCTATTACTCCAGTGGCTACGATTACTTCGATTAAGCTTGAGCCAGTTTGATTAAATATTTTTTTATTAAACCATTTTTTCATATTTTGTGATTCTTTATTCTAATGGTTCTATCTGTAAGACTAAAATGGTTCAGCTGGAGGTGGATCTTGATTCTCATTCCAAGTTCCCACATCACTTCTACCTTCTCGATATAAAACAAAAGTGTAGATGTAAGTACCATTTGTTATCGTAATTTCTTGACTGGTGCCTCCGGCCGCAAACTGCACTCCTGCATTGAGCACTTGAAAAGTGGCATCAAGATCAGGAGTAACAGTCACTCCTGATGACAAAACTTGAACTTGAGCGGCGTCAGCCGTACCAACTCCACAGACTGCTTGCAGCGATATCTCAGTAAAATTTCCATTAAGATAAGTTTTTAATGAATAGCCGGCCAATTGACTACAACCACCCAAATCACCAGCTTGTGCTTTAGATTTGGCTGTTTGAATTTGGCTTTTGAGTTCATCCACGGCATTGGTCACTGATCGACGCTCATTAAAGGAAATCAAAGAACTGATTGTCGTACCCAATAAAATCATGGAAATAGCTACTACTACCAATAGCTCAATTAAGGAAAAGCCAGCTGGAAAAAAATTGATTTTTTTCATCAATAGATTTGATCTCTCTCATCTCTCCCTTACGGGTTTTGGACTGTATAAGCAGTATCATCTGGTTCCAAACTCGCTTCCAGCGTAAAACCCGTTGCTTCACCAACACCACAGTTACCAGAACCAACCGGTGTGTAAGTGTAAAGAGGTGCGCCTTCTGAACCCTGTGGATCGAAAGGCGTCTCGCTAATGTAGCCAGCAATAGTAGTCAGCATTCCCAAAAAATTAGCATCTGCCGGATAGCAACCATTATCACTGCGATAGAGAACTAGGGCCTGACGAGTAATCTGCAAATCTGTTTTGCGTTTGGCATTGCGACTGTTTTGAGCGGCGGTGCGATAACTGATCAAACCGATTGTAGTCAGCACGATCATGATGGTAGCCACCACCAATAACTCAATCATGGTAAAGCCAGCCGAAAATTTGATTTTTTTCATATTTTTTTGATTTATTTCAATTTATTAATTAATTTATTTTATTGTCGGTCAGATAAACAATAATAACCACCAGCAGCTGCGTAAGTGCAGACATCAACACTAGGAGCCTCAGCATTACCAGTGCCACCCTCCAAGAAAGCACAAATACAATAACCGTTGGTCGTGCAACCAGCGCCAGTGTTATAAACGTAATCACCCGTATTACGAGGATCAACCGGCAAACCAGCGGGCATCACCGCACCAGATCCGCTGTCATAAGCCGCCATAGTTGCGCAATCTTCATACGTGCCATTGTCAGCCATATATTGTTCAAAAGCATCTTGCATTGATTTAATATCAGCCCGACGACGAGAATCACGACTAGTTCTTTGGGCGGTAGTAAAAGCCACTGTTCCGATAGCAATTAAAATACCAATAATAGAAATCACCACTAATAATTCGAGCAAACTAAAGCCTGGAGCCGATTTTGAGGAGCTGTTTTTGGGCATAATTTATTGTCCTTGTACTTGTATCTGAATATTACTGTTTTGATCTAAAGAGCTTGTTATCTCATTTTGAGTGACTGCTTGAACAACAGCGTTATAAACACACAATCGCTGATTACAAGTATAGGTGTGTACGACACTCCCTTGCAAGTCAGAGAGCTCTGCGGCCTCTCCGTCTCCAAAAGTAATAACGACTTTTGCCAAACTATCAGCTGTTGGTTTCTGATTAAGAAAATTCTCTACTAATCGCAACAATCTTGCTGGCCAATTTAGGTCCGACCATTCTTCTTGATCGGCTAACTGACGTGTCAGCAAATCTCCCTGAATGTCATTGACTGTATAGAAAAATTCAATTGATTCTCCAGATTGAGTTCGCACTATTCTGGTTCTCGTAGCAAAGTAAGGCTCGCTGTAAAAATTTAGAATTACTGGTTTGTCGATGCAGCTTTCATAACAAGATTTAGGACAGTCCCAAGCTTGAGTATTTTGCTGATTTTGACCCAATTGATAAGTTTCGTTGCAGCAGATAAAACCGTAACCTGCGCAAACTGTGGTTGGACCTCGATCCAAAATTAGTTCGTCATCAGCCCTATAGCGCGTTGAGCTTTGAATGAACGAATCTCCTTCATAAACCACTCCTGTCCTGCCCAGAATTGATAAAGTGAGGCCATGTTGTTGCTGATTTGAAATTAAACCTGATTGATTCACACCCTTCGTCACTAGCAACGGCAGACTGCCTTCTTTAATCACTTCTCTTAAAGATTCATTCGTTTGACAAACTATTTCCAAAATATAATCCTTATCTGAAACGAAACGAATTTGCGCTCTGGTTAAAGATTGATTATTGGCTGGTGAACCGCCGTATTCTAAACAAGTTCTGCCAAACTCACCCGTAGTTTGTGCGCTACTTAAATTTCTGGCAACAGAACGAACCTGACTAACTGCTTTATAAAGTTGCACTTCGCGCCACACAAGCCAGATTAAAAAACCTGAGATAAACAAGGCCGCAATGAAACCAAAAAAAATCTTTAAAACTCTCATAAATAATCAATTCTTTATTTACTCACTACTAGCTCAAACTTAAGTTCTTCAACCACTAATCAGTTTGAGATAACTTTCCCATATTTGATAACCCCATCTTAAGCTTAGTGCCGTCCCCAATAATAAAAAGGGGCCGAAAGGAATTGCCTGACGAAATTTTTTCTTTTTGAAAAAAACTAATGTCAAGCCCACTACTGCACCAATTAAAAACGCTAACCAAATACCAATGATAATTCTTTGCCAGCTACCCAATAACAGGCCCAGTGGCAATGCTAACTGCACATCTCCAAAACCAAAGCTTTTTCCCCGAGTCGACCACCAAAGAAAAAAGAAAGCCAAAACTAAAATCAGTGACCAAAGCAAACTCCATCCCAAATCAACCAGTTGCATTTCACCAGTCATGATTAAAACAAATCGATAACACAAAGTGAGAATGGTTAAAACAGCCACTGATTGACGAGGAATAATTTTTTCTTTGAAATCAGCAATAATGATGGTGATCGCAATTATGCCTACCAATAGCCAAAATAGTGGTTGCAAAATAGGTAGTAACCAAGCCTCAGCAGTGAATAGCGACCAACCGTCTACATACCACCATAAGAAAAGCGTACCGGTTAATAGTTCCAAAGTCGGGTGTATGGGATCAATAGATTTACGACAATGAGAACAACGACCGCGCAACCAAAGATAGGACACGATCGGAATGTTTTCATACCAAGTAATCGGTCGATGACAAGATTCACAATGCGACCTGCCCTTTACCCAATCTTCGCCCCTCATGGTGCGATAAACCAATACATTCAAAAAGCTACCCACTGAGGAACCCAGCAAAAAAACCACTATTGCGATCGGCCAAGAAAAAATCATGCTTTCAGTATACTAAATCAGAGGAGGGGAGAGCAAATCGAAAGAGGCCGTCAATTGAAACTATCTAAAAACCCCGAAGCTTTGCTTCGGGGTTATCTTTTCATTACTAAATTTCAAAATCTTATGGCAAGCAAACACAGTTGCCAGCGCCAACAGCACCGCAGTCTGCAACATTGCCGATTGCATCAGCAGACGGATAATCAGTGGGATAGTTATCGTAAGTACCATCGCCGTCTGGATCAAGTCGCTGTTCTGTTTCTTGCACAAAAGCTTGAGACTTGGGAGCAAAGCAGGCATACGTGCTACTACCTTGAGCACCACTATTGTAAACGTGGAGGGTATTGTATGAAGTTTTGGACACTCTCTCCAAAAAGCTTTGTTTCAACTCATCTGCTCCAGTACAACCCACAGTGTCAGAAGTACCAAGTTTTTCTCCTACCGTACAAGTTCCACCGCTATCAAATAGGGTTTCAGTGTTAAAAGCCACCCACGACAAAGCTACATTTGTGGTATCAGCCGCCCCTGTTTGCCAGGGATAATAACCGTTAAAAGCATAGTAGCGATCAATGGCACTAATCAGTTGCTCGGCATCAGAACGAGTGCCGGTATCTCTACCACGATTGATTTGTTCAATAGGATTGATGGCTGACAACACCGCCACTGCTAAAATTCCCAAGATAGCAATCACGATCAACAGCTCGATCATGGTGAAACCACCACTGCCGCCGCCAAGCTTGGCGCGTTGTTTGAGATTCTTTAAAAAGGGCAGTATTTTCATATTTCCTCCCTGGTATTGTTTAAACTACCAATTAATTAATTTTCAACTGCGTAACTACTAACTCTTGTCACTTATAACTGTACACTAAATCAAGTCTGCAAGGCAAGCGGTCGATTAAAAAAACTTAATTAAAAATTAAAGTAATTTGCTTAAAACTGACTGGTCAAACTATAAATCGGCATGATAATAGCGATGACCATCGCTCCCACACCCAAACCCAGCACCACCATGATAAGCGGCTCCATAGCGGCAGTGAGGTTTTTGACCGCCTGCTCACTTTCTGCCTCAAAATAACTGGATAGTTTTAACAATACCTCGTCTAACTTACCGGTTTCTTCACCCACCCCTAACATTTGATGCAAAATACCAGGAAATAAATCGTAAACGGACATAGCTCGTGACAATGAAACTCCCTTTACCACTCTTTTATTGACATCCTCCAAAGCCTCACGATATAAAATGCTGTCCACAGCTTCAGAAACAATGGCTAAAGAACTTAATAAAGGAACTCCAGAAGTCAATAACAGAGACAGCGTTCTAGAAAAATTAGTCAAAATAATCTTTTGCCGCAAAGTACCAATGATCGGAGTTTTAAACAATAAAGCATCTATTTTTTTCTGACCGGATTTAGTTGCTGACCATTTTTTATAAAATATTCCACCACCAATAAATATCAAAATAAATAGCCACCAAAAACGCGATGCAAAATTGGCTAAACCAATCAGAATCATGGTTGGCAAAGGTAA
>JBDRPH010000005.1:0-3157 GCA_043827245.1 Minisyncoccota bacterium
AGCATCAATGACACTCATGCCCTTATCTTGATCATGATAAATAGTCTTAATACTAACTAGGGCAAAATCAAGTTTATGTTTGGCTATTTTACTAGCAATTTCCAATTCTACGCTATAATCAGCCGCATTCCAACGAATCTGCTGGTAGGCCTTTTTAGTAAAGGCTTTATAACCAGAGAGAATGTCCGGAATATAGCGCCAAAAAAGCACCAGCACCACCCCAGAAACAAAAGCGTTACCTAGTTTGCGCATCAAGGGCATAGTGGAAAAAAGTGAGCGAGCACCCAGAACGACTGGCGCTCCCTGAGTCAAGCGTTCTTGGAAAAGTGGTAACTCGGCTGGATCGTGCTGGTCATCAGCATCCATAAGAATCACTACTTTTGCTTTGAGTTGGCTGAAAGCATAATCACAGCCGGTTTTGAGGGCGGCACCCTTGCCCAAATTAACTTCATGAACCAAAACATGCTTAAGATTCTTCTGAGCAATCTTGACAGAGCTATCTCGCGAGCCATCATCAACATAAATAATGTTTTTAGTGAATTTAAGAGTTTTCTTGAGCGCTTGATTTAAATATTTAGCTTCATTAAACCCAGGCATCACAATCCAAGTCTGAGAAGAAAGATTATTTTTAAGCACGATCTGCCTGTGATTGATACCACTGGGCAACTTTTTTAACACCATCTGCAAAAGAAACTTCTGGCTCCCAATTAAGTTCGGCTTTCGCCTTGTCACAATTAAGCGAGCTAGTCACCTGTTCACCAGGACGCTCTTGTCTATATTGACGTTCAATTTGCTTGCCCAGCACTGCTACTACGCTATCAAACACTTCATTAGTGTCAATTTCGGTATTGGTGCCGATATTAAGCTCACCAACAAAGTCGGTCGTGAGTGCTAAGACATTAGCCTTAACTACATCGGAAACATAAACATAATCTCTGGTGTGAGTGCCATCACCATTAATGAGTGGTGTTTTGCCAGCCATGATCATTTCTGAAAAAATTGCTACCACTCCCGACTCACCATGGGCATTTTGACGGGGGCCGTAGACATTGGAATAACGCAGGGAAACATAGGGAATGCCATATAGTTCGTGATAATAATTGAGATAAAGTTCAGCCGCTCGTTTGGAAATACCATAAGGAGACAGCGGCTCTTCCTTCATTGATTCATCAAAGGGAGTTTGTTTATTGCCATACATAGCGCCACCCGTAGCGGCAAAGATAAGCTTTTTAACAGGAATATCTTTGGCTGCCTCCATAATATTGAGGGTGCCAATAATATTATTCTGGGCATCAAATTGAGGATCTTCAACAGAATGACCCACTTGAATATGGGCGGCGTGATGATTGATAACCTCGGGTCGCTCATCAGCTATAACTGATTGAATTTTTTGCTTGTCTGTAATGTCTACTTCGATGAATTTGGCTTTTGGGTTAACAAAATCTTGTTGGCCAGTCGAAAGATTATCAACTACCACCACTTCATGTCCTAAATCCACATAAGCATCTACTACGTGGGAACCAATAAATCCTGCGCCACCAGTAACTAAAATTTTCATAAAATACTTTCAGTTTTAAATTATTAATTCCTAAGCCACCCAATAACCTTGAATGAATAGGATGGTGTTTATTATAAGTAAAGCGATCGAACTTGTCATAAGCAGAACCCTCCAGAAAGGATTTTTGGCATAAAGCTCGCCCAATAAGATAAAGATCGGAAAACAAGCTAAAACATAACGAGGCATACTGGACAGTGTACCGGTTAGGGGTGGTAAAAAGAAAACCAGCAGGGCGAAACTTAGGTAAGAGGGGCGGATTTTTTTAAAAAAGCCCAATAAACCTCCTAAAACACCCAATGATAAAACTAGATCTTGAACATAACTAAAATATTTCCAATTAAACGGTCTGGTTGTCCAAAGAATCTTGGCGTAACGCCATAGTACTTGAGGGAATAGAACCAATGATTCTTGTCTGCCGGTGCCAAATTCTTGCTGGACATGAAGAAAATAAAGCGGATCACCAAAAACTTGCCAAAGATAAAGCATGTAAACAAACAAGCCGATTGAACTTAAAGATAGTAAGCCGATGGTTTTTAAATTTTGCTTGATGAATATAGAGAGATTGGCTGGTTTGACTTGCCACCACAGTTCGATTAATAAAGCTGGCCACAAAAATATACCTGTAATTCTGGTAGCGCTAGCAATGCCAGCCAGCAAACCAGCCCATAACCAGTTTTTTTGTCGCGCCAACCAAAAACTACTCACTACTAAAATTAAAAAAAGTGTCTCGGTGTAAAGTGCTCCTAGAAAAAAGCTGGTGGGAAAGAATAGCAGAGCAATGATTGACCAATGAGCTATTTTAGTCGAGTGATCAAGTTTGACTAATTTAAAAAAGACTACCATTAACAATGCTGTCAAAATTATATTGAGCACCAAACCACCAACTAATAAATTTGGCAAAAATCGCAACAATAGTGGGAAGGCTGGGAAAAAAGCCTGAACGAGTCCCGTCCCGAAATATCCTTGTTGAGCAATGATTAAATAATGAACCCCATCAAAATTGGCCCAAGAATAAAACCAGCGAGGCAGGGAAAAGCCTGCCAATAACTCTCTTGCATAGGGAAAAGAAGGATCATAAGCCAAAAAGTAGCCAGCCAGCGCTGACAAACCAAATAGCCCTAAGCGCCAGCTAATTACTCCAGCTATGATTTGCCAGAAATTTGTTTTTTCTCTTTCCATACTAGTAAACCCCAACTCAATAAAGCCAAGCCGCTCACCGTGTTGCCTACCAATCTAGGCCAGGTTTTTTGAGTAAAGCGAGTGCTAATTTGATATTCTCCAGGAGATAAATGATAAGCAATTCTGCCTTGAATTTGGTCATCATTGATATAGTCGACTAAGCGCTCATTGGCTGTTGTCTGCCAACCAGCAAAATTTATGGTTGGCTCAGCTATCGTGGTTTCTTCCGTCACTATCAATTGATAGTGACGACTAGAACCAGTCCAATGCGCAACATTAAACTCTGCTTGACCACTTAAGATTTGTGGCTCTGGCGCCCAATCGCCAATATCAAGATATTTAAAAGCTTTGGGCAAATTTTCATTTAAAGAACTAGTGCTTTGCGGAAATAAATCATATTCAAGAGTGGTTTTATGAAAA
>JBDRPH010000006.1:0-2118 GCA_043827245.1 Minisyncoccota bacterium
TCAGATGCTCTCGCCTTTCATGCCTGAGACTGCTGGGTTAATTAAAAATCACTTTAGTCAAGAAAAAATCACGGCCATTCAGCCACTCTTTCCTCGTTTGGAAAATTAACTATGCCGATCATCGACACCCATTGCCACTACAACATGGAGCCATTTTTTTCTGGCAAAAAATTTATTTTTGATTTAGAAGACGGCGATTCCCTGCTGAACATGAACTGGCAAGATCACTGGCAAAATGCGCAGGCCAAAGGTGTTACGGGCTCAGTGGTAGTCGGCACCACGATTGAAACTTCTGATTTAGCATTAGAGATTGCCCAAAAAGAGCCAAATTTGCTGGCAGCGGTGGGCGTTCACCCCTCTCATGCTCACGAAATAACACTCGATCAACTTGACCGGGCCGCAGCTAATTGGACAGAGCAAAAAATTCACGCTGTAGGTGAAACTGGTCTAGATTTTTTTAGACTTGACCCGAATGATGAAGCGTTCGAGCAAATCACCAACCAGCAAAAAGAGGTTTTTCGCTGGCATATTCGCTTCGCTCAACAACAAAATTTGCCTTTAATTGTTCATGTTCGCGATAAAACCGAGTTAGCCTATCGAGAAACTTTGGCTATTATTAAAAAAGAATATTCTGGCGACAAACCATTTGTACTGCATTGTATTTCTGGACCGTTGGATTACGTTCAAGAAGCAATTGAGTTTGGTGCCTTTATTGGTTTTGATGCCAATATTACCTATCCCAAAGCTCAAGAGATTCGAGACTTGGTCGGAAAGACACCCGCCAATCGATTACTAATCGAAACCGATGCTCCCTTTCTGCCACCTCAAAATCATCGAGGAAAAGTTTGTGAGCCATGGATGATTGCCGAGACTGCTGAGTACGCCCAGCAAGAGCTCGGACTTAACCTTGATCAGCTTTTTGAAAATAGTCAAAACTTTTTTGAACATAGCTTCGTGAAATAAACTCACCAACAAGGTACAATACCCCCGCCATGATTCGTCGTTATTTTCAACGTCATCCCGTCCGCACCCAACGAGCTTTGGAGATTTTACCGGGATTTGTTTCTTGGTCTCTAATTCTTTTTCCAATCTGGGGTTCATTTATTGTTCCCAACATTGTCGCCTACTACGTAATTACTTTCTCAGTTTATTGGCTTTATCGATCATTAATGGTGGCAGTATTATCTATCGCCGCTCACTTTAAGATTCAAGCTTCTTCTCGATTTGACTGGATTGCAGATTTGAAGAAAAATTTTCCCCAAAAATGGAGTCAGATTCATCACATCATCGTCATCCCTACTTATCAAGAACCGCTCACTACTTTGGAAAGAACTCTCAGAGCATTAGCCAATCAATCATATCCCACCGAGAATCTGCACGTGATGCTTTCTTTTGAGGATCGAGAAGGCAAAATTGCCAGAGATAAAGCCCGGAAACTGATGAGTAAATTTGGTAAAAAATTTGGTCACTTATGGTCTACTTTTCATCCAGACATTGAAGGCGAAGTAAAAGGAAAGTCGTCTAATACTTCATGGGGAGCTAAAGAAGCAAAAAAATACTTGGTAGATCAAGATAAAATCCCTATAGAAAATGTTACTATTACCAGTGAAGATGCCGATGCCAGATTTCATCCTTACTATTTCGCCAATCTAACTTATGAATTTCTCACTGTCGAAAAACCCTACAATAAAATTTGGCAGGGAGGAATTGCCTTCTACAATAATATTTGGGAAGTGCCCTCACCCGTGAGAGTGATGGCTTCTATTTTTTCCGTTACTCAAATGTATATTCTAATGCGTCGCGATCGTTTAATTAATTTTTCCAGTTATTCTACTTCTCTCAAACATGTCGATGAAATCGGTTACTGGGACACCGATGTCATTCCAGAAGATTATCGTTTGTTTTTTAAATCTTACTTTGCTAAACATGGAGATTTCCAAGTCAATCCTATTTTTCTACCCGTTTATGCTGATGCCGCTCAAGCTCATGGTTTCTGGAAAACCATGCTCAATCAATACGAACAACTAAAACGTTGGGCTTGGGGAGTAAGCGACGACGCCTATATTATTCGTCAATTTGTTTTGAATGACGCACCCTTTTGGAATAAGTTTTTAAGAG
>JBDRPH010000007.1:0-3699 GCA_043827245.1 Minisyncoccota bacterium
GTCTGTTGATGGCGCACGAGGCATTCTCTATACCATTACTGGTGGTTCGGACATGACAATGACTGAGGTTTCTGATGCCTCATCCATTATTGCCGCCGCCGCCGATCCAGATGCCAATATTATTTTTGGAGCTTCTATTGATGAGGAAATGGCTAATAAGATCAAGATTAGCGTGATTGCCACTGGCTTTGATGACAAATTGAGTTATAGCCAGCGCCAAGTTTTTGGTGCTTATGGGAGAGACTCAATGCGCAAACTTGGTCATTCTAAGAAAGATCAGGCTTCGCCGGATGATGAAGATGGCAGAATTGATCGAGCTCCAGATGGCTACATTCAGCCTCAGACTAAAAATCAAATGACTGGCGCTACTTCCAAGACAATCGATGATGCCACTAATCCCTTTATTCAATCAGCGGCCTTCACCGATTCGTCGACGGAAGACCAAATGGAAAATGAAAAAGAAGAGACACTTCCAGAGTTGGCAACTGACGATTTTGATGACGAATTTGAGATTCCTTCTTTCCTGCGACAACGTAAATAAAAGTTTGCTATAATTCTCCTAGATAATAAAACCGTTAGAGCTTGGTTATCACCAGGCAAGGTGCCGAAAGAGGTTTTTCACTTTGAGTGAAGAAAGTAAAGTCGGCCGGGTAAGCCCGTAAGCGCTGGAAGTAAGTATGGAGAGGTTGGTACCTTTCTCGTTAAGAGAAACCTTTCGAATTACTCGTTGCGACGATTAATTTGTAAGGTTTTTTAATATTAAAAAGGATTTTTTTGATGCCAAAAAGGATTTTTTTGATGCCAAAAATAACAAATTTTAATCAACCACCAGCCTTACCAGAACTAGAAGAGCAAGTCTTAAAGTTTTGGCAAGAAGATCATACTTTTCAAAAATCAGTCGAACAACGCTCGGCAGAAAACTCTTATGTATTTTATGATGGTCCCCCATTTGCGACAGGCATGCCTCACTACGGGCATCTTCTAGCCTCAACTACCAAAGACGTGGTGCCTCGCTATCAAACCATGAAGGGTAAGCGAGTAGAGCGAGTGTGGGGTTGGGATTGTCATGGATTGCCCATTGAGAACATGATTGAACAGCAGCTTAAGATTCAAGGTGGCAAAAAGGGTATCGAAGAATTGGGCATTGATGTTTTCAATGATGCTTGCAGAACGGAAGTGTTGCGGTTGGACAAAGAATGGGAAAAGATCATTGGTCGGCTGGGTCGCTGGGTAGATTTTGAGCACAGCTATAAAACCATGGATAAAAACTATATGGAGTCTGTTTGGTGGGGGTTTAAGGAGCTTTATGAAAAAGGATTGGTTTATCAAGGCAAGAAAGTAATTTTATATTGTCCACGTTGCGCCACTCCCCTCTCTAATTTTGAGATTGCCATGGACAATAGCTATCTAGATGTAACGGAAAACTCAACGATTTATAAATATCCAGTCAAAGATCAAGAAAATACTTTTTTGTTGGCATGGTCTACCACTCCTTGGAATAAATTAGTTACTCCGGCTTTGGCGGTCAGTCCCAATTTAACCTATGTGAAAGTTTTAGACAAAAAAACCAATGAATACTATATTTTGGCCGAAGATCGCTTAACGATTCTTGATGACCAGCATGAAGAAATTATCGAGCGCTACAGTGGCAAGGATCTTGAAAAACTAAGTTTCAAGCCACATTACGATTTCTATGCTGAAAGTCGCCAGTCCGATGAAAAAATTGGCGTAATCATTGCTGATGAGTTTGTCACGGCAGAAGAAGGAACTGGAATTGTTACTTTGGCAGTTTATGGAGAAGATGATTATCGAATAATGCAGGCGCACGGAATTCAATTGGCTGAACACGTAGATGAAGGTGGCAAACTGAAGTCTGAAATAAAACCTTGGGCGGGACTGGATATTTTAGAGGTCAACACGATGGTTGATGAAGAGTTAGCCAGTCGTAACTTAATTTATGGACACCGACCACAAGCTCATAGTGTGCCGGTTTGCTATCGTTGTGGCACCCGTCTTTATCATGCTCCCCTACCCGCTTGGTTTATCAACATTCAGCAACTCAAGCCTAGTTTAATTGCTCATAATCAGGAAATTAACTGGGTGCCAGAGCATCTCAAACTAGGTCGATTTCAAAAAGGTTTGGAAAATGCTCCCGATTGGAACATTTCTCGCTCTCGTTACTGGGGAACACCCATGCCGATTTGGAAGGGCAAAGACAAAGATGGTCAAGAGATTATACGCATCATTGGCTCGATTGAAGAATTACAACGGTGGGCAGTTGACGCTGAGCAAGTGGCAAGTGTCGAAGATTTACATCGAGAACACTTAGATGACATCGAGCTATGGGTTGATGAGGTAAAAACTATTAAAGGTCAGCGAGTTCCGGAAGTCTTTGACGCTTGGGTAGAATCTGGCTCGATGCCTTTTGCCTCTCGTCATTATCCTTTTGAAAATAAACCTGAGTTTGAGAAAAATTATCCAGCTCAATTTATCAGTGAGTACATTGCTCAAACACGAGCTTGGTTTTACACCATGCACGCTCTTTCAGTGGGAATTTTTGACTCTCCTGCCTTCGAAAATGTACTGACTACTGGCACCATCTTGGCCGAAGACGGCACCAAGATGAGTAAGTCTAAAAAGAACTTTCCTGATCCAATTTTGTTAATCAATAAATATGGCTCAGATAGTTTGCGGTTGTATCTCATGAGTTCGACGGTGATGAAGTCAGAAAACTTGAGCTTCAATGAAAAGGAAGTAGCCGATATTCGTCGCAAAACTTTTGTGATTTGGTGGAACATTTTGAGCTTCTATCAAACTTTTGCCCAGCAACAATCAATTGCCAAACCAACTGAGCCAGATCATGTGCTTGATCGCTGGATTTTGAGCAAGCTGGAAACTCTAGTAACAGAGACTACTCAACAAATGGACGCCTACGATTTGGTGCGAGCCAGTCGAGGGTTAATGGAATTTGTCAGTGATCTTTCTACTTGGTATTTGAGGTTAAGTCGTGAGCGAATTAAAGCTGATGATAATCAAGAAGTTAGCCAGGTATTTGGCTATGTGCTTTATGCTTTGGCTCAACTCTTCGCCCCTTTCGCCCCTTTCTTTGCCGAGCTAGTCCACCACAACTTGGTAGATGACCAGAGCTCGATTCACTTAACCAGTTGGCCGAAGTTTGATGAAAAACTACAAGACAGCCAATTAGAAGCTGATATGGAAACAGTGCGCAAGGTTGTGGAGCTGGGACATGCTTTTCGTAAAGACCGAGAAATGAAAGTTCGCCAACCGCTTCAGTCAGTTATTATTAGTTTACCTGAAGGCCAAGTTATTAATTTAGGGCAATACGATGAATTAATCAAACAAGAACTCAATGTTAAATTAGTCAAATGGCAGAATAGTCAAACATCTGAGTTTTCGGTTACTCTCGATTTAGCTCTTACTCCTGAACTTAAGGCCGAAGGTGAAGCGCGCGAAATCATGCGCACCATTCAAAACTTGAGGCGTAAGGCGGGCCTAACGGTTGATCAGCCAGCCAGAATGAGCTTGCCAACTTGGCCGGAAGAGTGGCAAGCGGAGATTGAGGCCAAAACTACCACCACCCTAATTAAGGGCGAGCAAACTAAGTTGCTAGGCTTGGATTGAATTAATTAATATCTTTGTATATACTTTGACTGTTAATGAAGTATTAAAGAAGGAGTG
>JBDRPH010000008.1:0-14889 GCA_043827245.1 Minisyncoccota bacterium
GAGACTGCTAAAATTTGGACTAATAACAATAAACTCATCAACCACTTGAAGCCTCGTCCCAATTGCCAAATAAAAGCCGTTAGCGGGGCTGTAAAAATTAACCAAAATAAAGTCAGACGCCAAGGAAATTGAATGAAGCCCACCAGAGGAATTCTTTTCCAGAATTCCTGGCCGAGTGATGTCTGCAAAACTATTAACGACCAACCAGCTAGACACAAAAAAACCAATTGTCGAGTGAGTTTCGGCTGAGTTCGTCCATACTTCATCAACCATAATGAAGCTATAAATAAACTAATTAAAGGCACCAAACCGACGGCTAAGCTTAACGTGTCAATTGGTGTAGCAAAAGAAAAGCCAAACTGAAGTGGAGAGCTAATCAGCTGCAAAGGTTGCGCTAAATGTTCAGTGGATCCCACATTTGAATTGGCTTTGTCTAGAACAACTAGATTTTTTTCCATTACCGCCGGTAACCAAAACCACAAGGCCAGCAAGCCAGCTAGTAATGTTGGCTTGAGCCAAGAAAACCACAAAGTTTTATTGCGTCTGAAAATATACAAATTGTAAATAAACCACAAGCCCATCCCGAACATCACCGAAATGTTATGTGACAATAAAAATCCAAGAATAATTGGGGTACTAATCAACCAAGAATTAGTTTTTTTAAGTTCAATTCGTTTAGTAAGCCACAATAACCAAGAAAACAGTCCTAAGGCCCAAGCCTCACCAATGTTGCCTCGTACATAAATTAAATTAGCCACAAAAGGAGCAACAAAATAAGTTCCAGCAGCAAACCAAGCACTAAAACGAGAGAAGTTTAATAATTTCAACCAAGCAATAATTCCCGCCGCCCCCAAAGAAAGACCCGCCACCATTAAAAGTTTAAAAATTAATTCATAAGAAATTCCCAAAACGCTCAGGGGAACTGACAGGATATTAGCCAATGGATAGTTGTAATTAAAAACTGGATAACCATAGTGGTTCATGAGGTTTGGAGCAAAACGAGGCGGAAGCTGGCCTTCACGAATGGCCGCTTTATAATTGGCAAACCGAGCCAAATGATTTTCGCCGTCATGAGTGTAAGGCACTCCTATTTGAAAATAAGGTTGAATCAAAACTAGCAAAGGTAAAAATGCTAACAGCCAAAATGGTTTTCTTAATATCTTTAACAATGATTTCTCAAGTGTCTTTAATATTTTCATAAAATACTTTGATAGATTCTCATCGTTTCTTGAGCGGTTTTTTCCCAGGTAAATTGCTGTTCCCAAGCAACGGCTTTTTTGATCCAAGCCCTGCGTTTTGCTTGCGTTAAACTCAAAATCATTTCCACACCTTCTGCCAAATCTTCAGCAGTGGGTTGTGCAAATAAGGCGGCCTCACCTCCCACTTCCGGTAAAGAAGAATTTTTTGCCGCCACCACAGGAACCTTGCAACGCATGGCTTCCAATACTGGCAAACCAAACCCTTCATATAAGGAAGGCTGAACATAAACCGCCGCCGCTGAATAAATAGCCGATAGCGTTTGGTAATCATCGCTCAGAACATCTGGTTTAAAAATCACTCGTTTGGCAACATTGCTCAACGCCACCTGAGATTCAATGGCTTGCCACTCAGGAATATCCTGTGGAGAAAAGTGCTTGCCCACACAAACCAATTTAATATCATCTGGTAAATATTTAAGGGCTTTGATTAATTGAGGAATGTTTTTGTTGTAATTAATATCCCCAACATACAAGATATATTTTGCTGGTAATTTGAGTTTACGTTTATAAGTTTTTATTTTGTTGGCTGGCAGGGGTTGCAAGAAAGGATTGGCCGCCAAAGGTACCACTGCTATTTTTCCCAAAGGCACTCCCAAGTGAGTGGCGATATCTTGCTGAGAAGAAACAGAGTCTGTAATTACCTTAGCTACTGTTTTTAGAGCCAATTTTTGATGGGCAAAAGCCAGCTTTCCTCGTTTGCCGACTGGATATTCTTTGGGGAAGAGAAGCGGGATCACATCATGAATAGTGACCATCGTTTTATTAAATTTAGCGATTGGCAGGGTGGGGAAAAATAAGTCAAAAAAGGGATAGTGAACAATATCGATTTTTTTGGGTCTTTGAATAAGGCTAGAGCGGTACAGCTCAATTCCAGATTGTTTTTCTAGCGCTTCACTCAGAAAACGAGTGTACATGCCTACTCCACGAATGGCGTGACCAGATGAGAGCGGTTGAACATTAATAAGTACTTTCATTTTTGTTTTCCTTTTGGTTGACTTCGGCTAAGCTCCCACAACTTAAGATAAGCGATGGGATAGTGCAAGCCACTCATGAGAGCAAATACAAATCCTGGATAGCCATCTAACAAACCTTTGTGACGAAAGAAAAGTGAGATAAAAATCTGCAATGGTTTGATGAGAAAATAATAAAAAGTTCTCCAACAAGTCGGGCGCTTACCAGCCTCCAACCATAATTTAGCTCGAAAAGAAGTGTAAGTGTTAGCTTTGCGCAAATAATCAGTAAAGGTAGGATTGGCGAAGTGTAATAAATGACCTTCTGCCCAACCCACCGAGCCATCTACCGTCATTTGCTCGTGAACGTCAGCTTGAGGGAGTCGCGCTTTACCAGCCAGATATAAACGAATCACTGGATCCGGATATTGACCGCCTTTGGTCAGCCATCGACCCAAAAACAAGTTCTTGCGACGAATCCACCAGGCAGAATTTTTTAATTCACCAGCCTTGCGTTTCTGCTCAATTGTTTGAATAAACTTAAATAATTTTTCATCCACCACCTCGTCAGCGTCTAGTTGCAGAACTAACTCTCCGCGGGCCGCATCCATTGCCATTTGTTTATTGATGTGAAAGTTCTGTTTGTTGGTAGTCTTGATGACTTTAGCACTAAAATCTTTGGCTATCTCGGGTGTTCCGTCGGTTGAACTGCCATCTACTACAATAATCTCGTCAGCCAATTTTTTGACGGACTCCAAGCAACGAGCTAAGTTCTTTTCTTCATTATAGGTAGCCAACACTACTGAAATCATAAATCTTCCTCCACACTCCAAACCGAGTTTTCTTCAGACCATTGTATCAAGATTGTCTCATTTTGAGAGCGGTCTTGCGGCTCGGCAATAAAATGATAATGGGTGAGCTGTTCTCCATAGCGAAAACCTATCTGATCCGGTTGCTGACGGATAACTGTTTCAAAATAAGAAGTTGGCGGAAGTTTGAGATACCAAGCCAACAAAATGTAATGGTAGCCAGAAGGATCGACTATAGCGACCGATTGATCTGAATGCTTATCTTCAACTGCCCGCACTACTTCAGCAAAACCAGGCTGAAAAGTGCGCGTTTGGCTCGGATAAACCATAAACAATTGATAGGCGTGATTGGTAGCTTCCAGTGCAATCAACAGCACTATCAATGCCCAAACAAATTTGGTTTGTTTGAGTTTTTTAGTCAGCCAAGCTAATCCCCAAACTGCAGTGGGTTGTAACAATACAAAAAATAATAAACTACGAGTGGCGTGCGGAGCATCAACCGTAATGATGGCCGGCAATAATGAAGCAAGCAACAGCCAAACCCAAGCTAGCTCGCTCCAATTAGTCGCTGTCATTTTTTTGAAAGCCAAAACTGTTCTGCCAATCATGGCAGTTACAGCGATAATCGCTAAACTATAAGTGGTTAATAAAATGTGACCTAAATTCGGCAAACTATGCCAGGGATGATTCCCTCCCGTGGTGATTAAAAACTTCGGGGAAAGAGAATTAAATAAATTTTTAGCTGAAAGCCAAATAAAATAAAAATAACGATTGCCGATTAGTGATTGCCAAGGTTGATTTAAACCAGCACGAAAACTACTCCATTCTTGCCAAATAGTTTCGTCGCTGAAAATAGTAATGCCACTCTTCTGAGCAGCCAAACTGAATAGCATACTTATACCCAAGAAGAAAACTCCACCAAAAATTAACTCTACTAAAATTAATTTATTTTTTTGTTTTTTGGCAAACTGCAACCAGGCAAAAATCATTAATACTGGCAAAAGTAATAAGGGAGTATTGTAGGTGAAGATTGCTAATAAAAGTAAGGTTATCAAAAGTGGCGTATGCCAGCGCCGGGCTTTGTGCTGAAAATCCAGCAATACTACTAAGGCCGCTACTAAATAAGTCAGGGCTACATTTGCCTCAAAAGCCAATCGTGAATACCAAATAAATACTGGAGAGACAGCCACTAATAAACTGGCTAACCAAGCTTGATTTTTGGTTAGTTTAATTTTTCTAGATAATAAAAATACCAGTGGTACTAAAATTGTTCCAGCCAACGCCGATGGCAAACGAACCGCAAAATCGGTTAAACCAAAAATCTTAAAGAATGGAATTAGTAACAGCGGATAGCCGGCTAGCTTATAGTCTCCAAAAGATTCTAGAGCAAGTGGCCAGCTTCTTTGCCATTCATCTTGACCGGTCTCAGACAATAAATAAGCATTGTAAGCTAAAGCCGCCTCGTCGCGATTCAAGATGGTCGGCAATTGGCCCAACTGCCAAACGCGCAAGAAAAAAGCCAACAAAACAGTCAAGATTAATAACCAATTAATTTTTTTATTCATTTTACTTTTTCAAAATAAATAGCTGCATACTCTGGTCGATTGTCTGCTGTATAAAAAATCTTATACCAATTCGGTTGACGAGAAGCAATTGTTTCTAACTGCCAATCGATGAAATCTTTTCTAGCAATTAAAACTGTTTTCTCAGATAAAGTGGGTAGCTTTCCCCAATCAAACCAACGAAAACGAATATTGTTAATGTGATCGGGCATATATTGATCAAACTCAATTTTATCAAAATCCTCAACTGGCATTTCATAAGCCATCAGCCATAAATAGAATCTGCTATCGAAAGGCTGGATCCACACTACGTCCATCTCTTGACTTTGTTGCCAAGCTTCGTGAGCCAGATCAGCGAAGCCGGTTTGCCATTCACTGGCTGACAGCTTGGGGTAAGTTAAAAAATAGAAACTAGTAAAATCAAAAGTTGAAAGTGCTAAAACTAGCAATAGACCAAGCTGAATGCTCAGTTTGAGTAAGAGCGGCCAAGTCGATTGTTTGATTGCTTGCCAACCAGCAGCACAACCCCAACCGATTACTATCGCCAGTGGGACCAAGGCATTAAGCGAGCGCAGGGCATGAGGTGTTGTTTCTGGTACAGAAGCCGGCAACAGGGCCGCCAACCACCACACTAGCAATAGCGTTCCCACTCGCCAATGTTTGGTAAATAAAATAAACCAGCCATAGACGAAAGGTAAGATAAAAATAGTCAAAAATAAACCGTGGCGACCAGTGCCATGGCGAAGATTGGGGTCTCCGGTAAAGAAAAGGAAGTCAGCAGAAAGATTGTCTACATAATTTTTGGCCAACTCACGAACTAATAAAACTTTCGGGTGATAAACAAGCTTATCAAAAAGAGTGTTGCCTGCTAATAATTTATATTGATTGGATTCTACTGGCCAATCAGCCATATTCAAAACAGAAGTGGCACTAAGACGAAATTGATTGCTAATTTCATAAAATGGCGAACGATACATCGGCCAAAGACTAACCGTAAATAATAAAAGTGGCAAAATCAGACTCAAGCCAAACCAACGAATAAAGTTTTTACGCTCGGGAGTGTTGAATAAACAGACAGCTGTTATAAAAACCACTGGCCAAACAAATCGAATTGAAAAATAAGTATAAGTAGCTAGTCCACCCAACAAGGCGGCGGCCAGTCCCCAGCCCCAATGTTTTTTTGTTTTTAATGCTAGCCAAATACTGATTGCCAATAGTAGTTGGCCAACATGACCTTCAAAACCGGTTCTAGAAAAAAGAATACTCCACGGAGTCAAGGCAATTATGAGTGCTGTCCATAAAAAAATTGCTCGACGATTAAGTTTTTTTTCAAAGCTAGCTAACTGACTAGCCAAGGCTCCTCCAACAAAAATTGTCGCTATCCCAGCCAGCGCACTGGGCAGTCTTAAGGCCCAATTACTGGCTCCCCACAATTTAACGCTCAGAGAGGCTAGCCAAATATAAACCGGTAGTTTGTAATCACCATATGAAGGGAAAATAGCTGATAACCAAGGGTTGCCATGTATATCGTGACCAGTGGCCGCTATAGAACGCGCGTCTACTAGAATGGCTGTCTCATCCCAATAAAGAGAAACAGGAATTTTGCCTAAATGATAAAAACGGACGATAATTCCAAATAACAAAATAAAGCTAAAAAGCAGGTTAAAAAGCCATTTCGGCATGTATTTATGGTAACAGAATTTGGCTTACATTTCCTCTGGTGTCTGAATTCCCAGTAAAGCCAATCCTTCGCTGAGCATTAGTCTGGTTGCTTGAGTTAAATTTAAACGAAGTTGTTGCTGATCTTCAGTTTCGGCTGTCAAAATTGGATTTTGATTATAAAAAGCATTAAACCGTTGGGCCAATTCGAATAAAAATGAGGCTAAATGATGGGGGGCAAATTCCTGAGCGGCTTTTTCAATGATTTCTGGAAAACGATTGAGATATTTAATCAACGCCAACTCTTCCTGATTGAAATCGTATTTGGCTGGCAGCTGTGGTTTTTCACCACCGGCTTTGGTCAAAACACTTTGTGCTCTAACTGCCGCATATTGTACATATGGGCCAGAATTTCCCTTCATGCTTAGAATTTCATCCCAATCGAAAGTGATGTCTCTGGCGGCCTCACTTTTTAAATCATTCCATTTGAGCGCGCCAATGGCCACTTGCTTGATGCTAGCTTGATTGTCTGAGGACAGTGAGGCCGCCCTCTCCAAAGCCTCATTAATCACATCTTCTAGCCAAATCACATCTCCTTTTCTGGTAGACATTTTTTTGGTTTTAAAACGATATAAACCATGCTTCACATGCACTCTTTGTTCTGGTTTATACCAGCCCAACATCTGCTCTATTTTATAAAGTTGTCTAAAATACAAACTTTGCTCGGCACCAACTTCATTGACTACTAAGTCAGGTTTAAATTCCTTCAATCTAAAATAGTCTGTGGCCAAATCTCTAGTTGAATACAAAGTGGCACCATCTTTTTTCAAAATCATTAAAGAGGGGAGTGACTCATCTTCAAAAAAGACTAATTTAGCACCATCTTCTCCTTCTCCAAAATGGCCACCATTCTCGCTAGATTCATCCTGGGTTAATTTCTCTTCTAAAATTTCTAGTACCTGATCCATGCGATTCTCAAAAAATGACTCACCAAACCCACGACCATTATTTTCTGTAAAAGAAATATTCAATTGGCTGTAAATCTTGTCAAATTCCTGCCAGGATAGATCCACACACCACTGCCAAATTGAGCGAGCCTCACTATCACCTTCTTCCAATTTTTTAAACCAAGCCCGACCAAAATCTTCCAAGACAGGATTTTCTTTTACTTGGTTGTGAAACTTAACATATAAATCAACCAATTCTTTAATTGGTCTAGCAGACTGACTAATTGTTTCCCGATCTCCCCAGGTTTTAATGGCATAAATTAATTTACCGAACTGAGTGCCCCAATCCCCTAGGTGATTGTCCCGCAAAACCTCCCAACCAAGCACTTCATAAAGATTAGCTAAAGCATCACCAATGATCGTCGATCTAAGGTGACCTACTGTAAAAGGTTTGGCGATGTTGGGTGAGGAATATTCCACGATTACTCGCTTCCCCTGCCCCGCCGGGGGAATAATTTTTCGAATATCTGAATCCCCAACTATTTCATTTAATTGATCTAGCCAGTACTGCGAAGATAGCATGAAATTAATAAAACCCGGACCAGCAATCGTAATTTGCTCGATACTTGATTCTTTTTTTAAAATGACTATTAGTTTTTCTACCAAAGCACTAGCTAATTCCTGGGGATTATTAAATCGGTCTGTTTGTTTAATATATTGCAAAGCCACATTACTACTCCAATCACCGAATCGCTCGTCAGCTGGGTGCTCCAACTTAATTGCCGAGGGCTGGAAATCTAATTCGCCGAGAGCTTGCTTAATGGCTTGAATAATTGAATTGGTAATCACTCTTAAAGATTATACTGATCAATCAGGGTTTAGAAAAGCTGGAAGTCTGAAAATTTATTCTATGATTGCCAGTTGCCAAACTGGTTTGCCAGCTAAATCGTTTATTAACTCAAGTTGTTCACTTACCTCCAGCTCGGTAAACTGATCGGGTGAGCCAACTGCAATAGCTGGCAAACTCGTTGCTTCTTGAAGACTGTTCACAAAATGTAAGCTGGCAAACTCCAAAAACTCACCTTGATCTTTCTTCACGCTACCATTGGCTTGTTGAACTAAAACTGGATTAGTGGCTGTATAAAACCAATAATACATGGCTGGCCTCCCCTGCTCTCTGGTAATATAAATCGGCAAATCAGGATGTTGCTGACGTAAAACCTCTACTTGAGTAATCATTTGTTCATAACCATACTGCCATTCTGAAGAAAATTGTTGCGGATAAACAAATAATAAATGTCTAAAGAAAGCCGCAAAACTTAGAGCATAAAAAGTAAACAAACCCAATGGAAGAATAAATAATTTTTTCTGCCAACACTTGCCTTGTAGCTGTTTAGCAGTCCAATCCCAACTCTGCCAAATACCGAAAGCGGTAAGCAATAAAAAGACTGGCGCTACCGGTAAAATACGCAGAGCATGAGGCACTGTTTTTGACATAGCGGCCGGCAAAATACCAACAACCAACCAGACAATAAGTAACGATCGTCTATTGGCTGGCAAATGTTTTAACAACCAGAAAATCCCAACTAATAGAAAGATTGCTTCCGAAGGATAGAAAAGTCCAAAATAGCCAGTAGAATGGCGAGGATTAACGTCTCCATCAACAAATAAAAAACCTGGATCGAAATGCATTAAAAACTGCTCAGCCACCTTGGTCCCCTGTAAAACAAAGCGGTGATAGATCACTCTAGAGAGTAAAGAATTACCATGTAACGCTTTGAGTTCATTACTTTTTTCGATAATCGTCAAATCACTAAATAAACTAGTTTCAGTCAAACGCTGTTTTAAAATTGGCGTACCTAAGACAGAGCCGAAGGGTTGCAATAGCATGACGGTCAAAAATAAAGGTAAAATAAAACCTGCCAAACAAATATTTTTCAACTTGGCACTCAAGTCTTTTTTGATAAATTGCCAACCGATTACTAAACCCAACACTGGAGCCAAAATCCTGGCACTATGATAGGTGTACATGGCGGCAAACAACAACAAAATGCTCAATAACAACCAAGCAAAACGCCAACGGTTTGCTTGTTTCGTGGCAATGGCCTGCCAACCAGTAATCACACCCCATAGAATAAAAAACGTAGCTAAATTAACTTCCCAACCTCCTCTAGAAAATTGAATTAACCAAGGAGAGATTGCGCCCAAACCTAAAGCGATCAACACTAGCCAACGACGAGCCTTGATCGGTAAAATTTGATCACTAAATTGCCAACCTAAAACTCCCAAACCAATTACTATTCCCACTCCTGCCAACATCGATGGCAATCTAATCGCTAAAACACTCAAGCCGAACCATTTAATAAATGGCACCAAGGCATAAAAATAACCACTCGGCTTCCAGTCACCAAAGGATTCAAAAGCCACCAGCGGTGAAGCCCCATGATGATCCTTTCCCGTCTCTAAAATAGAAAATGCATCGTAGCCCAAGGCTACTTCTTCCCAATACGGAGCTGGTGGCGAACTCGTTACTCCAAAAAATCTTGCCCAAATTGCTACCAATAAAATAGCAATCATTGCCCCACGCCAAGCCCCACGCCAAGCCCCACGCCCAGTTTTGTTTGTTAATTCTTTTTTCATTGATTAATATAAATTCTAAATCTTACTAAACCATCACTTCCCAAAATAAGCTTGTCAGCAGAAAAATTCTTGCTCAACAAATCATCGGTTGGGCCAGCTACTACAATAGTGTTTGGTCGTTCCGTGTCACCAATATTAATTTCATCTTTAAACTCGTATTTAATCAATGAGCCACCTTGATACCAAATAGGATTGGTTTTTCTGGCAAATAAAGCATAGATATAGGGTTGGCCATAGTCACTGGTAAAAATAATTTTATCCACCGCTGTCTTGCCTTGCTCTCCACGCTCATAAGGAATCACAAACTGAAAAGCTTCCAAGTAACCATCCTGAAAAGCCATAGCACTTTGAGAAACAAAGACAGTGTAATAATCACGCAGATAACTAATAAAAAATAATCCGTGAAATAAAATAAACATTCCCACTAATAAATTTTTCATCGTGGCTGACAATTTACTATTTAGCAAACACTGAAAACCAAAAACAGCCAATAAAATAAAACCTGGCAGGGCTAATAAACTACGATTGGCATGAGGAATTTCGCTACCCAAAGCCGCCGGCAAAATACCCAGCATCATAATGGCCAAGCCCAATCCTCCCAAAGTTACTTGTTTAACTTGTCTCTGATTTTTTATCAATAAATAAACCAATCCTACTATCACTAACCAAAAAGTAGTTAGCAGTAAAACTCCCCAATGACCATCACCGTGTCGCAAAGTAGTAGTTGCTCCTTTTAATAAAAATGAGGTAGAAAAATGAGCGCCGAAATTTGAAGTCATCAGCTTGAGTACTTGCCAGGTAGAAGTAGCTCTACTGATAATCAGTGTCCCTGCTCTCTCCAAGCCATTACCAAATAAAGAATCTCTAACTAACGGCCAAATTGATATCAATCCCAAAACACTAGTCGTCAAAAAACTTTTCCAATGAATAATAATTTCTTTTTTTTGCTTAAGTATTAATAATAAAACCAAGAGCGGAATAGTTATTTTGGCACTATGATAGGCATAGACACTAGCTACAAAACTCAAAATGGCTAACGAAAAATCCAGATAGCGTCGCCACTCAAACTTGACTTCTAAAGCGCGGTAGAAAAAATAAATACCCCAAATCACCAGCGTCAATGCTAGGCCTGATTCAAAACCAACCCTAGAAAAATGATGGTGCCAAGGAGAAAAAGCCAACAAGCCACCGGCCAATAAGCCAAGTAATCTAGCTCGACCCAGATTCTCTCCGCTTTTGATAGCCAACAGGCGACCCAAATAAATCATACCCCCCACGGCCATCACTCCACTTAGAGCAAAAGGCAAGCGCACCGCCCATAAATTCATCCCAAAAAAATGAGTAAAAATACCGTTAAGATAAATAGCCAATGGTGCTTTGTAGTCACCAAAAGACCAAAACGAAACTGGCAAACGAATAAGCCACTCATCTCTTCTAGTGGTGAAGATCGCAAAGCCGTTGTAACCAATTGCCGCCTCATCCCAGGCCATGCCATGCGGCACTTGGCCGAGTTTGTAAAAGCGCAGTAAAACAGCTAGTAATAAAATAATAACCATCCCCCAATAAAATTGCTTTTTAGTCAATTGAAAAGAGTTCGAGATTGCTTTCATATGAACACTAATTGCCGTACTTTAAGTAAATCTTAATTTTTTAACATCCACCAGTATGGTCGCCACAACAAATAGGCCAGCTTTTGCCAGAAATCACCATTTTTCCAAACAAATTTAGTAGCGTTATTCCAACTCATTCTCTCCATTTTTTGTTGACCGAAAACCGAAGCATTAGTCGTTTCATGATTATGATCAACCACAGCCTTTGGTTCAAATAAAACTTTCCAACCACGTTTTCTAGCTTGAAAAGATAGATCTATATCCTCCCAGTAGGCTGGATAAAATAATTTATCAAAGCCACCAATCGCCAACCATTTTTGTTTATCAAAGACACCACTGCCTCCAGAAACCCAAGCGGTAGGACCGCTTCTGAAATGATCTGCTTTGGAGTGAATAAACATCCCTCGCTCAAACCATAATTTGTTTTTACCAGATTTTTTACCATGTTCGATTTCCAATGGTCCGACCGCAAAAACATCTTTGTCTTGAAAATAAGGAAGTAGATATTTGAGAACGGTTTTTCTAGGAGCCACATCGCTATTAATCAAGAAAATTAAATCGTGCTTGGCGGCGCGCACACCTCTGTTAGAGGTTTCTCCAAAGCGTTGGTTTTTGATATTTTCCAACAGCAAAACATCAATTTTTTTACTACCATCAACAGCCATCCCTCGATAGGCCTTCACTCCAACAGTGGGAGCTTTAATCGTCTTCATCTTAAAGCGATTCCTCATCCAAGCAACGGTATCATCGGGACCGGTATCTTCCACTACGATCAACTCATCACCACTTTGCAAACAGTCAATCACTGCTGGTAAATATTTTTCTAATAAATGTCGACCTTTAAACGTAGGAATGACTGCTGAAACGTGAGGCAATTGAGTGGTTTTTTTAGGTTTTTTTATCATGGTATTAATCCTAAAGCTTTCATCATCTTTCGCAAATTATCTTCAAATTTATCTGGACCAAAATGCTGTGAGCGCAACTGCGCCTGATCTGCCAGAGCAGAGCGTCTAAGATCATTGTTCATAAGCTCCGCCGTTTTTGCAAGACATGTTTTCTCATCTTGCCATAAAAGCTCGGCCAGATCGGGTCCCAATATTTCTGGTTGGCCGCCACGATCAATTACCACTGGCACCGCCCGACTAGCCATTGCCTCAACAGTACTAATCCCAAAATGCTCCATTTTTTCTGGATGTTTAGCTTCCGACACTCCGTAACCGGTAGCATGCCAATAGATTGCCGCTTTTGCATACCAATCATTCAGCTGCTCTCTTGAAACAGTATGAATAATTTTGATGGGCAAATTCTTGGCCAGTTTCTTTACTTCACTAGCATATTGTTCATCTTCTACCGATCCAATTAAAACCAATTGCCAGCCCTTGCTCTCTTGCGGATATTGTTTTCTTAAATCCCCAAAAAACTTAACCAAAACATCCTGACGCTTACTATGCAATTGTCGAAAAAAGCGACCAACATGCAAAATAATTTTTTCCTTTTTGTTTTTTTCTGCCAAAAGTTCAAGTTTGGCGACATCAACCATCGGATGGTGAACTGCATTGACCCGCAAATGCCAATTTTTTTCTACAACTTGGCGAGTAAAAGCAGAGTTGGTATTAACAAACTGCCAACTTATTTTTTTTAATCGTTCAAAAAGAGTGAGCGGTTTTCTGAGTAGAGGAGTTTGAATGTGGATCACACTTTTGCCAGCACCGCTCAGAAACAAACTACCATCAGTAATAAAATACATTAAATCAAATTGACGAGTCCAATTAAATTTTTGCCAAAAACCGGCCTTAGTTCCCAAGGGGGAAGATATTAAATTTAATTGTTTCAGATCATGACCCAAAAAATCTTGATATTTAGTATAAATTTCTTGGATCTGAGAAGACGAGAGTTTCTCATCTGGTACAGCCAAAAACACCTGACCATAAGCTGTGAGGGCCTGAGCTGTGTCCAATAAATATTTTTCTCCTCCGCCGGTGTGTTTGGGAAAATATGGAGAATAAAGACAAATTTTCATTCAGTCACAGCTCCTTTTCGCTCCGCCAAAGAGCCTTGATTTCTTTTTCTTGGTGCTGATATCTTTCCGGCAAGTCTGGCTTCTGTTGCAATTCCCAAACTTGAATATAAACAATCATGCGATTGATGCCCTGCACTAAAGCCTCTATTAAGCCAACTGGGCCGTCTTGCCAACCCTTTTTCATCACTGCTCTACGTAAGAATTCCATTAAACCCTTGCGCAATAGTGTCAAAAAAGTAACTGGTTTGACTCTGGCCTTATAGATCAGCTCTGCTTCCAATTTAGTCCAATTGGCTGACTTTCTAAGATTGTCTTCAGTATTGCGATGAGTCAGATGAATCAATGAGGAGTGTAAATCTATTGCTTCTCCTTCAAACAGTGGACTTTCATGAATATCTCCCTGCCATTCTTTGAAGTCAGTTTTTTTAAAAACCCTAGTCACCCAATCGTTTTGCCAACCTCCGTGTTTGAATAAAAACCCATAAAGATAATTTTCTCGTTTAAATCTCAAGGCACTGGCTTGTTCTGTTTCCACATGTACTAAAATTTCTTTTGCCAAAATGGGAGTCACCCGCTCGTCAGCATCGATATAAAATAACCAGTCACCAGTGGCGTGCTTAATTGCTTCATTTCTGCGTCGAGCAAAAGAAGGGTGAGCAAAACTTACCACTTTAGCTCCAAGTGCCTCTGCTTTTTGAACTGTCTCGTCATTTGAGTTGTGATCTATGATTAATAGCTCATCACACCAACCAAGCGTATTAAGACATCCCTCAATCATAGAGGCTTCATTGCGAGTTAAGATAATGGCAGTTATTTTGGGTTTCATATAATTGGTTGCTTTCCGAAACGAAAGAATAAAAAGTCAAAAACACCTTTTCTTTCAGCGTCCACACCACTAATGAGAGTGTTAAAAATAAAACGCGTCGCAGTTAGCCAATTGCGCCAAGTACCGTGTTTAGCAATTACTAATAAACGATTGCGGGTTTGGTAATATTGCTGGAATTTGGAACCCACTCCGCCTGCTACAGAACCACTATTCATATGCCAAACAATTGATTGAGGTACAAAAAGTAGTTTATAGCCGGCCTTTTTCACTCGCAGACTGTAATCCATGTCTTCGTAGTAGCCAAAAAATCTTTTATCTAAAATACCGACATGTTCTGTGACCACTCGCTTGATCATAATGGCGCAACCAGTAGCAAAGTCACAAGTGGTCTGATGATCAAACTGGCCGCGATCTACCTCATCTACTCCACGATGAAAAGCCACTAGATTTTTCCAATCAATGCTCCCGCCGGCATACCACAACACCTTGCCTCGTTCCGATTTTTTATAGCTTTTACGATGATATTCCAAGCCAGGAGTGAAATAAATTTTGGAAACAGCAATGCCAGCTTTTGGATCATTGTGTAAGGCGTCATAAAGAGCTTGCA
>JBDRPH010000009.1:0-9459 GCA_043827245.1 Minisyncoccota bacterium
TTTGAAACGATTGAAGAACAATTAAGAGCTCTTCAAGCAGAGCACGATTGGCATAAAGGTCAGTTTTTTATGATGCTACGCTTGGCAGTGACTGGTAAAAAAGCCACTCCGCCATTATTTGAAACGATGACTGTTTTAGGAAAAGATTTAGTTTTAAAACGATTAAATGATGCTTTGTCAGCAATTAATGATTAAAATTTGATAGATAATTATGAGTGCCAAAATTAATAACTCCGATCAAGTTAGAAAAGCCTTTTTAGATAGAATTCGAGGCTTAAACTTGCGTACGACTTCACAGCAACTATTGGTAGCTCTTTCGTTAGCTGGGCAAATTGCCATGCATCAGCCCAATGTTCAAGGAGAAATTTCACAAGTGAGAGCTATCGAAATGAAAAAAGAAGATGAACTAGCTTCTCAGGTGACTCAGGAAGAACATCAAGAAGTAATGGCTAAAATGACTGGTTTTGCCAATCGCGCTCCGGGCCATTTAGCCAAAGAAGAAGAACTATATTTGGAGCAACAATTGGCAGACATGTTACAGTTTGAAGTGATGGCTGAATTAGATGGTCATCGGCTCAATCACAGTATTGGAGTGATGGGTGGAGAACAACACTTAATGCGTTTTCCTGGTGACGATATTAACCAGCATGATGCTTATCAAGAAGCGGGTTTGGCTCCAAATCGAGGAGCCTTTGGTTGGTTTACTGAAAGTGGTCAATTGACGCAAGAAGCTATTCTGCGAGAAAAATATTATTTTGCCGTGCAGACTCTGTATTTGCCAGACTGGAATGAACACTATCAAACGCTTAAGCCTTGGTATAAGTTTCGCAAAATGATTGTGATTAATCCAGCCGAAGAGTTGGCTGTGGTGGGAGTAGTGGGGGATGCTGGTCCAGCTCAATGGGTTAAAAAACAATTTGGTGGCTCTCCGGAAGTTATTCGTGAGGGGAAAATTTGGAGTCCAAAGACTCACGGTAAAATTTTATTATTTTTTGTGGATGATCCAGAAAACAAAATACCCCTGGGTCCAATAAACTTGAATTGGAGCCCTGAAGGCAATTCATCGATTACAGGTGAAATGGGTGTGGCTAGCGATTCTGCCAAGGAGCAGCGCCTATGATTACAGTCAATTTATTTGTTGGCTCTCGTTATCCGGTGGATAGGAAAAAACTGCGTCGGTGTGTGCGACAAATACTAGAGAAGAAAGGGATTGATCACGCCCAATTGGACATTTCAATAGTGGGAAAGCGTAAAATTCAAACCCTTAATGAACAGCAACTCAACCACCAGGGTCCAACAGATGTCTTGTCTTTTCCCCATCACGACAAAGGAAAGTTGCAAGAAGTGCCTTTACCAGCAGAAGTTCCTCCTCATTTGGGAGACATTGTGGTAAGCTTTCCTGAGGCAGTTAGAATGGCTCGTCGGTTTGGCAAACGAGTAGATGATCAATTATGTTTTTATCTTGAACATGGATTGATGCATTTGCTGGGTTACCATCACGAGTAACCAGTTTCTTACCTATTAATTATTAATCTAATTTAACAAACTATTATGGCTTGGCAAAGAAAACACCGTCCCAAACTTGTGTCTCAGCTGCACCTGACTAATATCAGACAGTCTTTGCAACAGATGATGGAACAAGGAAAATTTCCTCAGGTGTTACTTTTTGCTGGCCCAAAAGGCACGGGTAAAACTTCGGCCTCTCGAATTATTGGTAATCTACTCAACGATCCTAAAAATGCCGAGTTAGTTGATGAGGTTTTTTTCAACAAATCCGGGACTAAACAAAAGAAATTTCAAGAACCAGATATAAATTCTGAGTTTGCCAGACGTATCTATGCAGGCAATTCTTTTGTAGTGCAAGAAATGGATGCGGCCTCGTATCGGGGTATTGATGATGTGCGAGCTCTCAAGGAACGAGTGATGCTGCCTCCCCAGGAGGGGAAAATGGCAGTCTATATCTTGGATGAAGCTCACATGTTTACGAATGAAGCTTTTAATGCCTTATTAAAATTATTAGAAGAACCACCGGCTCATGCGGTTTTTATTTTGGCTACTACAGAACTACATAAAATCCCGGCTACGATTGCTTCCAGAAGCACCAAACTTGATTTCCGTAAAGCCACCATTGAAGAAATGGTTGCGGCTTTAGAGTTTGTCATTAAAGAGGAAAAATTAAAATCTGAGCCAGCCGCTTTGATAGAAATTGCCAAACGAGCAGATGGTAGTTTTCGAGATGCAGTCAAATTATTAGAATTGGTAGCGCAAAGTGGTGATGTGTCTGGCGAAACAGTTAGTTCTACCCTAGGTCACAGCGCCCAACAAACGATTGATCAACTATTAGAAGCGGTTCTACAAAAAGATGCCTCAGCTGTAAGCGCAATCATTCACACGCTGCGAGAGCAAAATGTTCAAGAAACTTATTTTTACAAAGTACTTTTCAGCACTTTGCATCAAGCTATCATCCAAGAAAGTTCAATAGGAAAGTCAGTGGTTAGATTGTCAGCCAAAATTGCTCGTTTTTTACTACAAGAATTATTAAAAACCAATCTTCAACAATACTCGCCAATTGCCTTCTTGCCGCTAGAGCTAAGTTTGTTGGATTTGATTGAGCGATCCCAACAGAAATCAGGTCCCACCGCCAAAAAAAAAAATAGAAAATCCTGAAAAACCTCGAGCTAGTCTTAGAACTGTTCCGACAGAGCCAATTAATCTCCAAAAGATTGCGATCAGCACTCAGTCGGCCGAATTGATTGAGAAAGACATTCTGTCTGAGACAATTCTGCCCATTGCAGATGAAGATTTGCAAAGACTGGGTAAGGTTTTATTGGAACAATGGGAACAGTTTTTGCAAGTAGTTCAACAAAGAAATGCCACTCTGGCGGCACTCTTACGTTCTGGCAAACCAACCCTGGCAGATGATGGAACTCCTCAATTAGGAGTTTTTTATAAGTTCCACCAGGAGCAATTACAACAGCGAAAATATATGAATCTCATTCAAGATTGCGCCAAAGATGTAGTGGGTGTTTCTTTACCACTACAAGTTGCCCTGCGTCATACTCCGCAAGGAGCTGCTCTGGTGGAAGTGGAAAATAAGCAAAGCAATCTAGCTGATCTGGCAGAAGAAGTTTTGTTGTAAATCAGGGATGTAGTACAATAAGGATCTAATTTCGGAAAGGAAATAATATGGCAAATCCATTAAAAGCACTTGGAGACTTAAATAAACTGAGAACCCAAGCCAAGAAAATGCAACAAGAATTGGCGATGGAAGAAATTCGTGTAGAAGAAGGTGACATTGTAGTAGTTATTTCTGGTGATCAGAAAATTAAACAATTTTCGGTGCAGGGAATAACTAGCGACGAGGCGGTTCAAGTTTTAAATCAAGCCATTAAAAAATCTCAAGAACTAGCGGCCAAAAAATTGCAATCTATGACTGGTGGCCTAGGTGGTATGTTAGGCGGTGGTAATTAGTTTTTTTAAAAATTGTTTAATAACCCCCGCTTTTTAGTCGGGGGTTTTGTTTTTTATGTCAAAAATTTTATTTGCTACTAGAAACCCTGGAAAAATGCGTGAAGCACGCGAAATCTTATCTAATTGCGAATTACTTTCTCCAGCAGATGTTCCGGTTTTGAAAAATATTGATCCAGCGGAAACAGGATCAACTTTCAAGGAAAATGCAGAGCTTAAGGCCAGAGCCTACGGACAAGCAAGTCAACTACCGGTGATTGCCGAGGACGCTGGTCTGGAAGTGTTGAGTTTAAATAATCAGCCAGGTGTCCAATCGGCTCGTTTTTTTATGGGCACCGATCAAGATCGATATTTAAAAGTTCTTGAATTGCTGGCAGGGCAAATCAATCGCCAGGCTCGCTACACGGCAGTTATTTGTTGGTATGATCCTGCTTCTGATCAAACAAAATTTTTTAGTGGGACAGTAGACGGGCAGATCGCTTTGGAGCCAAAAGGAACGGGTGGCTTTGGCTATGATCCAATTTTTATTCCTGAAGGTCACCATCAAACATTCGGCGAGCTAGACGCAGCTATTAAACATCAACTCAGCCACCGAAAAAAAGCCTTGTCAGCCTTTTATGATTGGTGGCAAGCTCGCTAATCAGCCAATCCCTTAACAGCTTTTGCAGTCTTGGTTGCTGGAGCAAAATCTGCCAATGTTTTAGTTGGTGTTGTTGGCTTAATAAATTTATCCACCAAAGTTTGAGTATCGACTACATTTAATTCTTTGAATAAGAAAGCAAATCTCTCACTTAAAGAATTGCGTATTTTTTCTCTAGTTTCTGCTGGTAAATTCCACAATTGACGCTTAAACGGTCCGATGGCTTTTTTACGCAATTTGTAATGAAACTGCTCATCGGTTTGGTCTGGTTTACGCTCATCGCTGTTGTTTGAATCAATATAATCGTACATTTCTTTTAATAATTGTTGAGGAAATGCTGGGTGATCCATGATGAGATTTTGAAAACCGGTGGCCAAATGTACTTCTAGAGCACTAAATTTCACAAATTGATTAAAATATTGATCTGGTAGGGTAGAGGCACCGTGCTGAACTGAGCCACCAATTTGGTATTTTGATTGACATGCTTGAGTAATGTTTCTCAAAATAGTAAAGTCTACGTCAAGATCAGCCAAGCTTCCATCTGCCAATACTTTGCCACCATGACTAGTCCCGGTTTGCACACTGATCTTACTAATGCCGGCTAGCTTACTGGGTAGTTCTTTTTTAAAACCAGTGATGAAAGCTTTTAGATCAGCAACCGTACTGTTTTTACCGCCAATATGTCCAATCTCAGCTCCCACCGAAATAGTGACTCCAGTTGGTTCTAATTGACGGATTAATTTAGTTAGCTCAACAGAGTATCGATAGTTAGGTTCTTGTTGTTCTGTCTCGGTTGGTTTGTCCAGGTTGACTAGGGTAGACATATCAATATCGATGTTATAAAAACCGGCTTGGATGGCCTCTGCGATCAGTTTTTTAATAGTTTCTATTTCGCCAGCTTTGGGCTGACCCATGCCACTGGCTTTGGCTTGAAAATGATCACCTTGAATAAAAAGTGGTCCTGACCAGTTTTCGCGCAGAGCGGCGGCGGTCATGACAGCCACATATTCATCGGGTCTTTGATCGGTATAGCCCATCTCAGATCTGGCAATCTCAAAAATCAGCGCTCCCACCTTGTTAGCTTTGGCGGCTTGGAAAATGGCTCGAGCCATATCATAAGCCATTGCCCTCACATTGATGGCTGGCACCGTAAAGTTATTGGGTAATTTACCAGTGCCACGGGCGGCATAAAGTTCGTGAATAGAGCTGGGAAGGATGCCTTTTTCAGCTCCTTTTTGCCAAATCGTGAAACGAGCCTTTTGTTTTTCGGAATTATTACCAAATACGGCCTGATGAGCGAGCTGATCAATGGGATTCATAAGTGTCCTTTATCTTTATAGTTGATATTTAATAGTTTGCTTGTCAAAAACATGAGTGGTATCTACAAAACGAATTTTATTGCTTTGATTGGCCATTACTACACTATGAGTGCGTGCTCCTCCGCCAAAAAAACGGACACCTCTGAGGACGTCTCCGTCAGTAACGCCAGTGGCACAAAAAACAATATTTTTACCGCTAGCCAGTTCGTTTTGAGAATAGATTTTCTTGGGATCGCCACCCATTTTTTGTAAACGTTTAGTTTCTTGGTCATTTTTTGGCCAAAATCGAGCCTGCATCTCACCTTTAATACAACGCAGGGCGGCCGCAGTCATCACTCCCTCAGGAGCGGCGCCAATGCCCATCACTGCATGCACACCAGTCCCTCGCATGCAGGCCGCTAGACCTGGCATTAGGTCTCCATCGGGAATTAGTTTGACTCTAGCGCCAGCTTCTCGTAGATGAGCGATTAGTTCTTCATGTCGATCTCGGTCAAGGACAGTGATGGTCAGGTCGCGAATTTCTCTATCCAGTACTTTAGCCAGTGTTTTTAAGGTTTTAGCAACGGGATCATCCAAGTGAACTTTACCACTAGCTTGGGGAGGAACGATCAATTTTTCCATGTACATATCTGGAGCATGAAATAAACCACCCTTTTCACTGGCCGCTAGAACAGAAATAGCTCTGGGTCCTAAAGTGGCGGTGGCATTGGTGTTTTCCAAAGGATCAACAGCAATATCTATTTCTTTTCCATCACCCAGCCCCAATTGTTCATCGATATAGAGCATGGGAGCTTCATCTCTTTCTCCTTCTCCAATGACGATTCGGCCTCTAAATTTAATTGAATTGAGATGTCCACGCATTGCTTCTACAGCAGCCTGATCGGCTCCTTCTTTATCACCAAAGCCAGCAGCCCTGGCGGCGGCAATGGCTCCTACTTCGGTAGTGTGAGAAAGATCGAGAGCGAAATTATTTTCCATTATTTTTTTATTTAATTATTATTTTTTTATGATTTTTTTAGTGATTGTTTGCCAACGATCTTTGGCTTCTTGATAATCTTTTTCTTCACTGATGTCGTACCAAATACCTTGGAAAAAAGAAGCACTGAGTTGTTTTTTTTCTGCTAAATAAGGAAAAACATCTTTTTCTAGGGTGAAATAATTTTTAGTAGGAAATAGATCAAAAATCTTGGCGTCAAAAACATAGACTCCGGTGTTAATGATGCTGATGCCAGAGTCGTTACTAGTGTCTAGAAACTTAATAATTTTATTGCCTTGCAAAAACACTTGACCATATTTAGGCTCACCCATGCGTGGTTTAACAGCCATGGTAGCCAAACTTCCTTCATTGAAATGAAACTCAAATAAATTAGAAAAATCTAGAGTAGTTAGAATGTCGCCATGAACAACTAGAAAAGGTTTTTCATTTAATATTTTTTTAATATTTTTTACAGCTCCACCAGTGCCCAGTGGCTTTTCTTCGTAACTATAATCAATTTGCAGACCCAGTTGTTCTCCATTGCCAAATAATTGTTTGATTTTATGGTTGCTTTTATTTAAACAGATAATTACTCTGGTGAGATGGTGTTTTTTAAGAATATTGAGAGTGTGAGTGAGTAGGTAATTGCCATCAATTTTTTGCAAAGCGGCTGCTCCACCATGTTTGCCTCCCAACAAAATTACTGCTGTTTTTACACTGGGAGCCAAGGATTCTTGAACAACGGTTTCAATAGCATGAGACCGATTTTTAACGGCTTGGCCGTCAATTAGAGAGTCGATTTTTTCAACCAGTTCCTGTGAGAGAGTGATGGTTAGGCGTGTTTTAGTTCTCATTTGAGTTTATTTTTTTATCAAGGGCTTTAAACCCGGTAGCAATTTGCCGCCCAATAACTCTAGAGCGGCTCCTCCGGCCGCAGAGAGATAATCGAAGCGTTGCTCGAGATTTAATTCTTTAATGGCACGAATAGTGTCGCCTCCACCCACTATGGTTTCTCCTTTGACTTGAGCAATGGCATTGGCAACAGCTCGAGTGCCTTGAGCAAATTTTGGTTGTTCAAATACTCCCATTGGTCCATTCCAAAAAACGGTTTTGGCTTGCAAAATAACATCGCGATAGAGTTTTTGAGTTTTGGGGCCAATATCAACAAACATCCAATTCTGTTTTTCTTCAGGGTCATTGCCGTTGGCTAGGGTAATATTTTTTTGTTGGGTGGGCTTATCCAAACTATTGGTGGCAACCACATCAAAAGGGTAGAGAATTTTGGGCAAAGGAATGTAGCCGTGCAAAAGCATTTTTTCATTTTGAGTTTTGCGAAGTAAATTTTTAGCAATTTCTATAAAAGATACTTTCTTCTTTTTTTTATTTGTTGTCGGTTCTTCTAAATAAGAATGATAAACCTCGACGCCATCTGCTTTGAGAAAATTATTAGCTACTCCGCCGCCCACCAAAACTACATCAGCAATTTTGCTCAAGTTGATAATGGCTTCTACTTTGTCGGAAATTTTTGCTCCTCCCACCACGGCGACAAATGGGTGTCGAGGATTTTTAATTAGTGATTCCAAACGGGTTACTTCTTCTACTAGAGCAAAACCAGCCAATGCGGGTAAGTAATTAGTTACTCCTACTACTGAAGCGTGGGCTCGATGCGAGATAGCCAATCCATCGTTGACAAATACTTCTGCCAGAGAAGCCAGTTGGCGGGCGAACTCAGCCGAGTTGGTTTCCTCTCCTGGGTTGAAGCGAGTATTCTCCAACATCAAGATTTCTCCAGGTTTGAGATCTTTGACGGCTTGTTGCGCTATTGGTCCGACTGAGACATTGATTTTTTTTACTGGTTGACCGAGTAGTTTTTTCAGGCGCTTGGCTATCGGATCTAGTCGATATTTAGCCACATTCTTGCCTCCTGGGCGACCCAAGTGAGAACAAATAATAATTTTAGCCTTGTTTTTTAAGAGAAACTTGATGGTCGGGAGTGTTATTTGTAAGCGAGTATCATCTGCTACTTGATAGTCTTGGCCAATTTTTTTAAGGGGAGTATTGTAGTCAACTCTTAGCAAAACGCGTTTATTTTTGATGAGCTCGGTAGTTAATGAACGAAGTTTCATAATTTAATCAAAAAATAACCATATTTAATTTATCATACTTTTATCATATAAAAATATACGAACAGAAACATTGGTTGTCAATTATCGATTATTTAAATTCATTTAAATAAACTTTGTTATTTTGGTCGTTCCAGAGTAAAATACTCTTATGAAATTACCGGGTATGCAACCTCACTCTGGCGCAATCATGCTGGCTTTGTATCACTTTTTGCGCTTTCCCGATAAGCCTAATTTTGATATTCGTATGACCAGTCCATTTTCGAAGGTTTATCGAGTCGTTCGTGAACAAGCTACCAAAGATGTTTTAATTTTTCGCACGGGCAAAGATTGGCCATGTTATTGTCGAGTTTATCTAAAAGCCAATAATACTGAATTTGATCTTTATCATGACCATTCACCGGCCAAAGAAGAGTTCCGTTTATCCGGCACTCGGCTTTATTCGGGGCGACTGCGTAAAGAATCTGGTTTGCATGTTGAGTTTGAAGGCGATTTTTGGCAACCCAAGACATTAGAGTTAAAAGAAGAATATCGAATCGATGGTCTGCTGCATGTAGCTAAACGCTATTATGAAGTGGAAAATGTTTGGTAAGGTGACAGTTAAAAATCTTATGGCTACTAATTTATAGCAAGTTAGCCAGAAATTCTCCTGTATAAAAGGCAATTAAAGAAGCAATCACGCCGGCCGCCGTCATCTCTAGACCGCCACGCAGCCAGCCAATGGTAGTAATTTGGGAACGCAAACTGCCAAGAATGAAAAGGACGGCGGCCACCAGCATCAGGATTTCTTGAAAACTCATTTGGGGAAAGAAAACTACTGGAATTATAGGAATAGAACCAATTACTAAAAAAGCGATGAAAGTAATTAAGGCAGAAAGCGCTGGGCGGGTTTTTTTAAAATTGACTTTGGCTTTTTTATTGAATTGTTGCTCG
>JBDRPH010000010.1:0-12395 GCA_043827245.1 Minisyncoccota bacterium
CTCATCGAGCGGCCCACGTTTTGCAAGAAATGTTGACTATTAAATCTGATGATGTTCGCGGTCGAGCCAACGCTTTTGAAGCAATGGTAAAAGGTGAAGAAATTCCCGCTCCAAGCGTGCCGGAATCTTTCAAGGTTCTAATGCGCGAGCTTAATTCTCTGGCTCTAAAAGTAGTGCCTATTGATTCAGAGGAAATAGAAGAAGAAGTTGCTGAGCCAATTTCTCCAGAGGAATTGCCAGAAGATATAGAGGTTGAGGTTGAAGAAACTGAAGAAGAAGAAAAAGATTCGGAAGACGCTGATGAAAATATTGATGATTTGGATTCAGATGAGGCTGATGAAGTTGATGTAGATGAAGAAGATATAAAAGCAACCGAAGAAAGTGACGAAGATTAAATTATTTGAGAATTAAAGGAATTTATGAAAAACATTGTTGATTTTTCCGCTTTGCAAATTAGTATTGCCTCTCCAGAAGAGATGATGTCTTGGTCTCATGGAGAAGTTAAAAAGCCAGAAACAATCAACTATCGTTCTTTGAAACCTGAGAAAGATGGTTTATTTGATGAAAAAATCTTCGGACCAGTCAAAGATTATGAATGTTACTGTGGAAAATACAAACGCATTCGTTATAAGGGCATTATCTGTGATAAGTGTGGAGTGGAAGTTACTCAATCCAAAGTACGTCGTGAACGAATGGCTCACATTGGCTTGGCTTCTCCCGTGGCTCACATTTGGTTTTTCAAAGGAGCTCCGTCTAAACTATCTTTATTACTAGGAGTTTCTCCCCGCAATCTTAATTCTATTATGTATTTCTCTCAATATATTGTATTGAGCGTTGATGAAGAAGAGAAGAAAAATATTTTGGAAAGATTGGAAGTAGATTTGGTGGCGGCTCAAGATGAATTGCGTTCCACTGCGGAAGAAGACATTAAAAAGCTGCAGGCACAATTGGAAAAAGATGTTACTACTATTAAAGAAAAAGTTAAGAGCAAAGAAACTTTACAACTCAAACTTGATGAGCTCAAACTCAAAGCCAAGCAGAGCATGGCTGCTGTCAAACAGCAATTAGAGACTCAAACAGAGCAAACCACTGAAATCTTTAAAGCTATCAAAACGATGGTCAAGAAAATCAAACGCAAAAGCGTATTGAGTGAAGATGAATATTTGAAATTAGATGAATATGATGCTGCTGCTCACTTGAGAGTTGGCATGGGTGCAGAGAGTATTTTTGAATTAGTTAAAGCAATCGACATGGATGTGCTGGTGGAAAAACTTCGCGCAGAAATGATTGAGAGCAAAGGTGCCAAACGTGTTAAAGCCATCAAGCGTTTACGCGTGGTAGAAGGATTTAAACGTGCATCGATTAATCCAGCTTGGACTTTCCTAAATGTTTTACCAGTTTTACCACCAGATTTGCGTCCGATGGTTCAACTGTCAGGTGGCCGTTTTGCCTCTTCAGATTTAAATGATTTATATCGTCGTGTTATCAATCGTAACAATCGTTTAAAGCATCTAATCAATCTTGGTGCTCCAGAAATTATTTTACGCAACGAAAAAAGAATGCTTCAAGAAGCAGTAGATTCTTTGATTGACAGCTCACAAGCTAGACAAACTCGTCGCCGAGTGACTCGTCGTCCACTGCGTTCTCTTTCTGAAATGTTAAAAGGCAAACAGGGTCGTTTCCGTCAAAACCTATTGGGTAAGCGAGTCGATTATTCTGGTCGTAGCGTGATTGTGGTTGGTCCGGAACTAGAACTCAATCAATGTGGTTTGCCCAAAGATATGGCTTTGGAAATTTTCAAGCCCTACGTACTGCGCGAATTAATTGTTCAAGGAGTTGCTCCCAACGTCAAAAGCGCTCGTCATTTAGTAGATCGTAGGGAACCAGAAGTTTATGATGTTTTGGAAAAAGTGACGGTCAATCACCCAGTGATTTTAAACCGTGCTCCAACCCTTCACAAACTTGGTATGCAGGCTTTTTATCCACAATTAATTGAGGGTAGTGCTATTCGTTTGCACCCTTGTGTTTGTGCGGGTTACAACGCTGACTTTGATGGTGACCAGATGGCTGTACACGTACCTTTGACCAAAGAAGCTCGACAAGAAGCGGTAGACCTAATGATGTCTTCTCACAATCTATTGAAACCAGCTAATGGTGAGCCAATCACTGTTCCGAATAAAGAAATGGCAATGGGTGTGTATTACTACACCACGATCAATGGAGAATTAGAAAAACTGCCTACAATTTTTTCTGGCAAAGATGAAGCTTATCATGCTTATCAAATTGGTTTAGTGCGCTTGCGCCAGCCCATCACTCTTCGTCTACCAAAAATTGGTTTAACAGTGACTACCATTGGTCGATTACTCTTCAATGATCTTTTACCAGAAGGTACTGATTATATTAACGAACCAATAAAGGCTAAAGACATTAAAGAATTGGTTACTCAAGCTATTAGCCAATTACCAGATGAACAAGTGGCTCATTTAATTGATGCGATTAAAAACTTAGGCTTTAAAGCAGCCACTGATTCTGGTTTATCTGTATCAGTGACTGACTGCAAAATGATCGATGAAAAGAAAAGTATTGTTGATCAGGCTAATAAACGCGCCGAGCAAGTTCAAGAAAGCTATCTGAGTGGCTTGGTAACGAATGAAGAACGCCGTCGTAAAAGTATTGAAATCTGGATGGAAACCACTGATGAGCTAGCTGAGAAAACTTGGGACTCATATAGTGATGAAAATGCCGTCAAGGTAATGATTGATTCTGGAGGAACTCGGGCTTCAAAAGATCAAGTTAAACAATTAGCCGCTATGCGGGGATTGGTTGTTGATCCATTGGGCAACATCGTAGAAATGCCTACAAAATCAAACTTCCGTCAAGGTTTAACGATTTTTGAATATGTTACTTCCGCTCGTGGTTCTAGAAAAGGCTTAACAGACTCAGCTATTAAAACTGCTGATGCTGGTTATTTGACTCGTCGTTTGAGCGATGTAGCTCACGATGCAATTATCAGAATGGAAGACTGTGAAACTGACAAAGGATTAGAGATCAGTAGAGCCGATCGTGGCGACGCTTTTGCAGATAGAATTTTGGGTAGATTTTTGGCAGAAGATGTCAAAGCCGGCCGCAAGATTGTGGCTAAAAAAGATGAAATAATCACTGCCGATTTAGCCAAAGTCATTGATCAAACAGCAGAAATTGAATCCATAATTATTCGTTCACCAATGACCTGTGAAGCTCGCAAGGGCCTATGTCAGAAATGCTATGGTTGGGACTTTGCTACTAGAGAAATAGTGCAGATTGGTGTGCCAGTTGGAGTAATTGCCGCCCAATCAATTGGAGAACCTGGCACTCAGTTAACCATGCGGGTTAAGCATACTGGTGGAATCGTCGGTTTGGACGTGACTCAAGGTTTGCCTCGGGTGGAAGAGCTGTTAGAAGCTCGTAATCCTAAAGTGCGAGCAGTGGTCGCAAAAATTGCTGGAAAAGTTAAGATTAAAGAAGAAGACGATGAAAAAATCTTAACCATTCGTTCTACTACCACTCCAGCTGAAGAAGAAACTTACCAAATTCCAGGAGGAAAAGCCCTATTGGTAGAAAACGGAGACCTAGTTCATCCCGGTCAAATGTTGACTGCTGGCGGAGCCGATCTTCAGGAATTACTGCAGTTGCAAGGTTTGCTTTTTGCCCAACAGCACTTAGTTAACCAAGTACAACAAGTCTATGAATCACAGGGTATTACGATCAATGATCGTCATTTTGAAGTGATCGCCAAAAAAATGAGTGATAAAGTACGGATTGAAATGAGTGGCGATACTGAATTTTTAACAGGAGAGATTTCCGAACGCAGTCGTTTTATGTCTGTGAATGATGAGACTATGGCCGCTGGCGGAGAACCGGCCACAGCCAAAGTTTTATTCCTAGGCATCACGCGCTCATCTCTATTTACCGATTCATGGTTATCAGCCGCTTCATTCCAACACACCAAACATGTGTTAACTGACGCCGCCGCGGCAGGTAAAATAGATAATCTAGAAGGACTCAAAGAGAACGTTATCATCGGTCGCTTAATTCCGACTAGTGAAGAAAGAGCCAGGGAAATCTAGCAAATCCAGACGGGGCATGTTACAATTCCCCCTCTAAGAAAACTAATTAGAAATTATTATGCCAACTATTAACCAACTAATCCGCAAGGGTGGTAGAAAAAGACGCGTCAAACGTGTCAAAGCTACTGCTCTGCGTCGTAGTTTTAACTCAATCACTAATAAACCAGTGAAAACTACCAATCCTCAAAAAAGAGGAGTTTGTACCGTAGTTAAGACCATGACTCCTAAAAAGCCAAACTCAGCTTTACGTAAAGTAGCTCGGGTACGTTTGTCTAATCGCATGGAGGTTACGGCCTACATCATGGGTGAAGGACATAATTTAGCCGAACATAGTGTAGTGATGGTACGTGGTGGAAGAGTTAAAGATTTGCCTGGAGTAAAATATCATATAGTTCGTGGTAAATACGACACGGCTGGTGTTGAGAATCGCAAAACCAGTCGCAGTAAATATGGAGTGAAAAAAGGATCATAACAAATGAGAACCAAACAGGCCAAAGTTAGAGAAATTGCTCCTGATCCCAAACACGGATCAGTGACTGTCGCCAAACTGATTAATCAATCTATGTTGTCTGGTAAAAAAACTGTTGCTCAAAAACATGTTTATCAGGCTTTAGATTTGGCCGCTAAAGAAACAGGCAAAAAACCACTTGAAATTTTAGAAGAAACTTTAAGAAACATCACTCCTCAAATGGAAGTTCGTTCTCGCAGAGTTGGCGGCGCTTCTTATCAAGTGCCTATGCCAGTGCGCTCTCGTCGTGGTGTGTCTTTAGCTTTGCGTTGGCTAGTCGATGGAGCAAACAAGCGACCAAATGCTCAATATCATACTTATGCTGAAAAATTAGCCGCCGAAATGCTGGATGCTTTGTCAAATACTGGTGGCGCGATTGATAAAAAAATGACTTCACATCGGATGGCAGAAGCTAACAAAGCTTTCTCTCATTTCCGTTGGTAAGGATTATTGTAAATAAAAAAAAGCCGGGAGTTGGGCAGGCAGTTGATAATAAAATATTTTTAATTACTGCCAATTCATAATTATTTTTTCGTTGGCTTTAATTAATTGAACTTTATTGATTATTAACTATAAATTTAAAAAAAATAAGAAATCATGTCTGAAAAAAGCGCTAATAAACAAGTTCCTTTAGAAAGAATCCGTAACATCGGTATTATCGCTCATATTGATGCTGGTAAAACCACCACTACAGAGCGAATTTTGTTTTATACCGGTCGTACTTATAAAATTGGAGAAGTTCATGAGGGTCAAGCCACGATGGACTGGATGGAGCAGGAACAAGAACGAGGAATTACTATCGTTTCAGCTGCAACCACTGCTTTTTGGACTCCATATTTTGAGGGTAATTTACCCAAAGCAGAATATCGTTTTAATATCATCGATACTCCTGGTCACGTAGATTTTACTGCTGAAGTAGAGCGCTCTTTGCGAGTGCTTGATGGTGGCATTACAGTGCTGGATGCCTCCGAAGGAGTGCAATCTCAGTCAGAAACTGTTTGGCGTCAGGCTGATAAATATCATGTACCTAGAATTTGTTTTGTGAATAAAATGGACAAATTGGGTGCAGATTTTTTGGCCACTGTTCAAGATATTCAAGATAAATTCGGTGTTACACCTGCGGTGATGGTAGTGCCGATGGGTTCAGAAAATGACTTTAAAGGAGTAATTCAGTTGATCGATCGTCGTGCTTTATTTTGGAAAGACAACGCCGCCGATACAGAACCAACTGTTATGGATATTCCAGAAGAATATCAAGCTCAAGTAGAAGAGCAGCGTAGCAAATTGGTAGAAAAAATTGCCGAAACAGACGATGCTCTCATGGAAAAATTTCTCAACGAAGAAGAGCCTTCAGTTAATGAATTAAAAGCCGCCCTACGCAAAGCAGTCATCAATTATGAATTGGTGCCAGTTTTTGCAGGATCATCTTTAAAAAACACTGGTGTACAGGTTCTCTTGGATGCTGTTGTAGAATACCTACCTTCTCCCACGGACATTGATGTAGTTAAGGGAGTCAAGCCCGGTACCGAAGAAGAAATTGAACGCAAACTAACCCCAGAAGAAAAATTTGCAGGACTAGCTTTTAAAATTCAAACAGATCCTCATGTGGGCAAATTAACTTACGTTAGAGTTTATTCTGGAGTACTCAAAGCTGGCAGTTATGCTTATAACGCCACTCGTGATGAAAAAGAACGTGTCGGTCGCTTATTGCTTATGCACGCTAACAAACGTGAGGAAATCACTGAGGCTCGTTCTGGAGAAATCGTGGCAGTGGTTGGTTTAAAGAACACCAAAACAGGCGATACTTTGGCTGATGAAAATGCGCCAATTGTTTTGGAAGGTATTACTTTTGCGGAACCGGTAATCAGTTTGGCTATTGAACCAAAAACCAAAGCTGATCAAGAAAAAATGGGCCTAGCACTCAACAAATTGTCTGAAGAAGATCCTACTTTTTCTATTAAAGTTGATCACGAAACAGGCCAAACCATTATTGGTGGCATGGGTGAGCTGCATTTGGAAATCATTGTTGATCGGATGAAGCGTGAATTTAATGTAGAAGCTGATGTGGGAGCTCCTCAAGTAGCCTATCGAGAAACCATTACTAAAGCCGCTCAAGGTGAGGGTAAATACATCAAACAAACTGGTGGTCGTGGTCAATATGGTCACGTACTGCTTAGACTTGAGCCCAGAGATCGAGGAACTGGTTATGAATTTTTAAATGAAATTACTGGCGGAGTAGTGCCTAGAGAATATATCGAGCCGACTAACAAAGGTATTCAAGAATCATTGGAGCGTGGCTTTTTGGCTGGTTATCCGATGACCGACATTCAGGTAGCTTTATATGATGGTTCTTACCATGAAGTAGATTCTAGTGAATTGTCTTTCAAAATGGCTGGCTCATTGGGTATGCGTGAGGCAGTAAAAACTGCTGGCATGGTGCTGATTGAACCAATCATGAAACTAGAAGTCACCACCCCAGAGAGTTTTATGGGTGATGTGATTGGTGACTTGGGCAGTAGAAGAGCTCAAATTCAAGGCACTACTACCCGAGGCAATGCAGTGATCATCACAGCCTTGGTTCCATTGGCAGAGATGCAAGGCTATGTTACAATCCTAAGGAGCATGACTCAGGGTCGTGCGAATAGTGTGTTGTTGCCCAGCCACTACGACGAGGTACCCAAGAGTATTACTGAAAAAATTGTAGAAGAGCGCCAGGGAATGCGCAAAAGATAATAATTAGTTAGTAGTAAAAAAATAGTAGTAAAAAAAGGAAACTATGTCAGACTCACAAAAGAAATTTGACCGCACTAAGCCACACGTTAACGTGGGCACCATCGGTCACGTTGATCACGGTAAGACCACTTTAACAGCGGCCATTACCCAGACTCTATCTAAAAAAGTAACCGGTGGCGTAAATAAACCGATGGTTTATGCAGACATCGACAATGCTCCAGAAGAAGCAGCTCGTGGAGTGACGATTAATATTTCGCACATTGAGTACGAAACAGCTAAACGTCACTATGCTCATATTGATGCTCCTGGTCACGCTGACTACATCAAGAACATGATCACTGGTGCCGCTCAAATGGATGGTGCTATCTTGGTAGTAGCCGCCACTGATGGCCCCATGCCTCAGACTCGTGAGCACATTCTTTTAGCCAATCAAGTAAACGTACCAAAATTGATCGTCGCTTTGAACAAAGTCGATATGGTTGATGATGCAGAGTTACTTGACTTAGTTGAGATGGAAGTTAGAGAGCTTTTGACCAAATATGGTTTCGACGGCGAAAACGCTCCAGTTGTGCGTGTTTCTGCTTTGAAAGCTTTGGAAGGTGATGAAGCGGCTCAAGAGCAAATCATGGAATTGATGAATAAAGTGGATGAATACATCCCAGATCCAGTTCGTGATTTGGACAAACCATTCTTGATGCCTGTGGAAGATGTTTTCTCGATCAAAGGTCGAGGAACTGTGGCTACTGGTAGAATCGAAAGCGGTCAAGTTAAAGTCGGCGAAGAAATCGAAATAGTCGGTTTCAAAGACACTTCCAAATCTACCGTCACTGGTGTGGAAATGTTCCGCAAGCTTTTAGACTCTGGTCAAGCTGGCGATAACGTCGGAATCTTGCTTCGTGGTGTAGAGAAAGATGGTATTCAGCGCGGTCAAGTTTTGGCCAAACCTGGTAGCATCACTCCTCATACTGAGTTCGAGGCCGAGGTTTACATTTTGAAAAAAGAAGAGGGTGGTCGTCACAAACCATTCTTCACTGGTTATAAACCTCAGTTTTACATCAGAACTACTGATGTCACTGGCGATATTACTCTACCAGATGGTGTAGAGATGGTAATGCCTGGCGACAATGCCAAAATGAAGGTAAAATTAATCGCTCCTGTAGCTATTAATGAAGGTCTGCGGTTTGCTATCCGCGAGGGTGGTTTGACTGTTGGAGCTGGTGCGATTATTAAAGTGATTAAATAATCACTTGATTAATTTGTTAAATAAAACCCCGCCTTACGGCGGGGTTTTTGTAAGAGGAGTTGTTTACTTGGCCCTCTCTTGATATAATTTACAGTTCACGCACAAAAAAGCGTGATTAGGGATGTTAACTGGGGAAAATGTCCCCACTACCAACTCGATCTGTACACAACGGGATTGATCAAGTATAATCACCCCCTGTGTTTTGAATATCTCTGGCATTCCAGAGAAAAATTCGTTGGAGTGAGTTAAATTAGCTCGCTCGAACATATAACAAGTAAATTATGGTAAAAAACGCAAGTACACAAAGTGTGTATAAAATTCGAGTCAGGCTTAAGTCATATGACCACCGAGTCATTGATGAAGCCAGTCGTAAAATTTTACAAACAGCTTTGTCTACCGGAGCAAAAGTAGTGGGCCCAGTGCCTTTGCCCACTCATACTAAGTCGTTTACAGTACTAACTTCGCCCAATGCAGACAAAAATGCACAGGAACATTACGAAATTAGAACACATAAACGCTTGATCGAGATAGTCAATCCAACTAATAAGACGATTGACTCCTTGATGCATTTGGAGCTTCCGGCCGGAGTCGACATCCAAATTAAGATGTAAACTTTGGTAAATTAAGATTTAATAAAGAGGGCGGTGAGAGCCCTCGCTTATTTTTAGGGGTTTAAATGAAAACCTTTTTTAAGGGTTTTGATTAAAGAACCTAAAGAAAATTAAAATAAAAAAATGTTAGACGCAATCTTTGCTACTAAGCTGGGCATGACTCAAGCCTGGTCAAAGAGCGGAAAAAGATTGGCTGTAACAAAGTGTAAAGCCGATGACAATTTAATTGTTGGTCAGCAAGACACCTCCATTACAGACAAATCTTCCCGCACTTGGAACACTAACCGCCAAAATATTTGGGAGGTTGGTTTTGGTACCAAAAAACTAAAAAACATGGATAAACCACTCCAACAACGTTTGCACAAGAGTGGTTTTACTTATGGTGTCAAACAAATTAAAGGCATCCGCCAAGCAATAAATGAAGAGTCTCCGCTTAAAACCGGAGACTTTGTGTCTGTGAACGATGTTTTGACAGTCGGAGATGTGGTGAAAGTACAGGGAACTAGCAAGGGCAGAGGTTTTGCTGGAGCGATGAAACGACATGGTTTTCACGGCGGTCCAGCTACCCACGGTCAATCAGATCGGGCAAGAGCAGTTGGTTCAATTGGTTCCGGCACTACCCCTGGTAGAGTTTGGAAAGGTAAGAAAATGCCAGGCCATTTTGGTACAGAAACTAAAACTGTGCATGGTTTGGTGGTGCTATACATTGATCCTGAAACTAAAGAAGTGTGGTTATCTGGACCAGTTCCTGGAGCTAGAACTTCTATTGTTAAGATTCAAAAAACCGGAGGTAAACGCAAAATTGAATTAGATCTAGACTCAGTTGGCATAATGGTCAGCGAGCCTGAGGTCGAAGTCGAGCCATCTTCAGATCAACCAGTTGAAAAAGAAGTTGATCAACCGATTGAAGAGACTAAAGAAGTTGAAAAAGAGACCAATCAACCAGTTGAAGAAACTAAAGTAGTTGAGCCGGAAGTTGAAAAGCCTAAAGAAGTTGAAAAAGTTGATCCACCAGCTGAAGAAACTAAAAAAGAATAAACATGAAATTAAAAGTAATTACCGCTACCAGCAAAGAAAGCTCCATTGAGGTCGATGACTCAATGTTTGCGGTCAAAGATAATCCAACTTTGCTTGCTCAGGCAGTCAGAGTTTATTTATCCAATTTACGTCAAGGAACCAGCAAAGTAAAAACTCGTTCTCAAGTCAAACGATCCAAATCTAAATGGTATCGTCAAAAGGGAACAGGCAATGCTCGTCATGGTTCCAGAAATGCTCCAATTTTTGTTGGTGGTGGAGTAGCTCATGGACCAAAGGGTGTAGAAAATTGGAATAAAAACTTAAATCGTAAAATGAAGGCTCAGGCTTTGCGTGTAGCTCTTAAGCTTCAAGTAGATCAAATCTTTGTCACTGACAATCTGAATGGTTTGCAAGGAAAGACAGCTGAGGCCGCTTCACTTTTGAAAAAAATGTTGGGTAAATTCGATAAAACTCTCATTGTCTTGGGAGAAAATTCGGAACTGATTAAACGTAGCGTGAGCAATATCGGCCAAGTTTTGACGATAAGCGCTCAGGAATTAAATGCTCTTCATTTGGTGACAGCTAGAAAAATCATTTTCACCAAAGAAGCTTTGCAAATTTTGGAAGGTAGATTGAAAAAAGAAATGAAATCCGTTGTGACAAAACCAAAAACAGTCAAAACAGCCGAGCCTACCAAAAAAGTTGAATCAAAAGCTAAAAAAGTTACACCAGCTAAGAAATCAGTCAAAGTTAAAGAAGTTAGTAAAGTAAGCAAGCCTGTTGCCAAGGCAGTCGCTAAAGCTAAGGCAGTCGCTAAAGTTAAGACAGCCGCCAATCCTAAGACAGCCGCCAAAGCTAAGACAGCCGCCAAACTCAAATCAAAAACTAAAGCAAAAACTAAAGCAAAATAATCATGAATTTACAAATTATTCGCAAACCAGTGATCACAGAAAAAACGCTCCAAATGGCTAATAGCGAGAATGTCTACACTTTTGAAGTGGCTACTTTTGCTGATAAAAACATGATTAGAGCGGCAATCGAGACTATTTATGAAGTCAAAGTAATCGCAATCAATGTAATCATGAGATCCAAAAAAGCTCATCGAACTGGCAAAAAAAGACTTAAAAGTTTGTCAGCCAAAACAAAAAAAGCTTTAGTGAAATTGGAAAATAATCAGACAATTGATGTATTTGATCTCGGAGGCAAAGAATAATGTTGAAGAAAAGCAAACCAACTAGCGCAGGCAGACGACACCGAGTAGACGCGGTTACTAAGCTACATAAGGGTAGTCCAGAAAAATCCTTATTGGCTTCAGGTCACAAAAAACGCCAAGGACGAGGCTTTAAGGGCAGAATAACGATGCCTCATCGTGGTGGCGGAGTGAAAAAACGCATGCGGGTGATTGATTGGAGACGAAATAAATCAGATGTGCCAGCCGTAGTGAAGAGAATAGAGTATGATCCAATGCGCAGTGCCAATATCGCTCTCCTTTTTTACCAAGATGGAGAAAAACGCTATATCTTGGCACCAAGCAATATTAAAGTTGGTGACACGATTGTTGCTGGCGAACAGGTGGATCCAAAGCCAGGTAACGCCATGCCTTTAAAAAATATTCCGGTGGGAATGCCAATTCATAATTTAGAATTGCAACCTGGAAGAGGTGCCCAGCTAGTTAAAGGAGCGGGAGTGCATGCTTTGATTCAGTCAAAAGAAGGTAAATATGCTACCGTGCAATTGCCTTCTAGAGAACAAAGACTGATTAATTTGCTTTGTTTGGCTACTATTGGTCAGGTTAGCAATCAAGATTGGAAAAATCGCAAACTAGGTAAGGCTGGTAGAAAACGTTTGATGGGTATTAGACCCACCGTGCGTGGTACAGCTCAGCATCCTGGTTCTCATCCACATGGTGGTGGTGAGGGTAGAAGTGGAGTTGGTTTGAAATATCCCAAGACTGCTTGGGGCAGAAACGTAGCTCCTGGCAAGAAGACTCGCAGTAGTAAAAAAAGCACTAAATGGCTAGTCCGTGACAGAAGGGCAAAATAATTATGAGTAGATCTAGTAAAAAAGGACCATTCATCGACCCAAAGCTCATGAAAAAAATCATGAAGCAAAAGCAATTAGGAGAAAAAACTCCGTTGAAAACTTGGGCTCGTGACAGCGTAGTAGCTCCAGAATTT
>JBDRPH010000011.1:0-3068 GCA_043827245.1 Minisyncoccota bacterium
CCAAGGGAAATTGCCGCAATATTTTCGTCGCTATCAAATTCAAAATGTTTTCCGAGCTGATAAGCCTCAACAAGGAAGATTCCGGGAATTCACTCAATGCGACATTGATATTTTTGGCAGTACTTCTCCCCTGGCAGATGCCGAGATAATTGCCTGCTCATATCAAGCCTTTCGCAATGTCGGCTTTGTCAAAATTGAGTTGAGAATCAACGACCGCCAAACCCTAATGGCTACCCTGAAACCGTTTGCCACCAAACAGGTTGATGTTTTTTCCATCATCCAAAGCATTGATAAATTGGACAAACAATCTCCCGAACAAGTCACGAAGGAACTGATCTCCAAAGGACTGACTAAAGCTCAAGCTAATCAAATTTTAGTCAGTATTAAAAAGGCTGAAAAATCAACAAATTTAAAAGAAATTGAACAAAATTTGTTTGCTTTAGGAGTGCCAAAAAAATCCATTGTCTTTACTCCCAGTTTGGCTCGTGGTTTGGATTACTACACCGGCATGATTTTTGAAATCATAGTTCCCGAATATGGTGTCGGTTCGTGTGGTGGCGGTGGCCGTTATGATAATCTCATCGCTGATTTGGGTGGACCCAACATTCCTGCCACTGGAGTAGCTTTCGGTTTTGATCGCCTAGTGGAAGCGGCCAATCAACTAGGTTTAATTCCTACTACGGGAGGACCTCGAGTATTAGCCGCTATGCTAAGTGAAAAAACCAGTGCTCAAACCCTACAAGCAGTCAACCAACTGCGCGAGCAAAATATTTCCGTCGAAGTTTATCCAGCTTTTGATAAACTGGGCAAACAACTCAAATATGCCGATCAAAACGACATTCCTTACGTATTAATCGTTGGCGAAGATGAAGCTAAAAATGATCAAGTAGCTTTAAAAAATATGGAGACTGGCGAACAGCAAACTCTCTCTCCTGAAAAACTTGGTCAGGTCTTAGCGTAAATAAAAAGCTATGCTATAATCACGCCTCTATGAAAGCGAATCTTCATCCTCAGTGGCATCATGACACCGTCGTCACTTGTAGCTGTGGAAATACCTTTACTACCGGCTCAACGCAAGAAACCATTCAGGTGGATATTTGTAGTGCTTGTCATCCTTTCTTTACCGGCGAAATGAGATTTGTAGATCGTCAAGGACGCGTAGACAAATTTATGGCCAAAGTTAAACAGGCCCAGGCTCAACAAGATCAGGTGCGTAAAAAAGTGGCCAAGAAACAGGCTGAAGAAGCCAAGTCTTACCAACAGATTCTCCAAGAACAGAAAACTGTGATTAAAGAGAATCAATCAGCCGAAACTGCTGCTTCCTCAAATTAGCTTCTCAAACACTGGTGCTACCCTGCTTACAGGCAGTCTTTTAGTAACCAGACAGGTATAATAACTACCAACTCTATGCAAAACCCTTATGCTTCTCAAATCACCAAACTTGAGGAAAAAATTGCTCAAAATCAGCAATTATTAGCAGATCCAGAACTGGCTGAACTGGCCAAACAAGAACTGGAAAATCTGCAAAATCAGAAACAAATGCTGGAAGACGCGGCCGCCGAGATGACCCAAACCGGTCAAGATACTGGCGGGGCTGTCAGTGATGTTTCTCGCTCTAACGCCATCTTGGAAATTCGCGGTGGAGCTGGTGGCGATGAGGCTAAAATCTGGGCTAATGATCTCCTGCGCATGTACGCGCGTTTCGTCGAAGTGACCAACTTTAAATTGGAGTATTTAGATGATTTAGTAATCAAACTCAAAGGCAAAACTGAGCTTAATGGCGAGACTTTTTATCCTTATGAATTATTCAAATATGAATCTGGTGTCCATCGCGTTCAACGCGTACCAGTTACCGAATCACAAGGCAGAATTCATACTTCTACCGCTTCAGTAGCCGTTTTACCAGAAATTCATCAATCAGCCGTGCAAATCCGTGATGAAGACCTAACTTGGCAGTTTATGCGCGCCGGTGGCGCTGGCGGTCAGTCAGTTAATAAAACCAGCAGTGCCGTACGCCTCACTCATGAGCCAAGTGGCCTAGTAGTTACCTCTAGTCGCGAGCGCAAACAAGTTCAGAATCGACAAATCGCCCTAGAATTACTGCGCGCTCAACTTTGGGAAATTGAAGAAGAGAAAAAAGCCACAGAAATGGGTGCCGCCCGCAGCGTCATCGGTCGAGCCATGCGTGCCGAGAAAATTCGCACTTACAACTATCCACAAAACCGCGTCACCGATCACCGCATCAATGTTTCCTGGCACAATCTGGAAAGCATTCTCGATGGAGATTTGACCAAAATGCTTTTGGAAATTCGCGAAAAGCTCACTGCTGAAACCGATCTAGTCAAGTAAATCTTGAGAAATTGGGGAAATATTTTATAATACCCTTTCCTATTATTTATTTAAAAAAGTAAAATATGAGAAAAGAAAATTTACCCACTGACGGAGAAGTTGTACATAGTACATTTGAAGATCGACTCCGCGCTATTAAAGAGTCCGACTCTATTAAAGAAGAAGATATATTATTTTTGAGCGAGGCATTAGTTGATCTCAACAATATTATTAGCGAGGAATTTAATGCTAGAGCAATCAAAGAAGCCATCCGTTATTGCGAAGAAGTGGTTCAAAAAATGGAAGCTAGAAAATTTGTTGATGGGGAAAAATTATTTCAAAGTTTAGCCGAATTTTTTAAAAGAAGACTTGCTTTTAAAAAAATACTCAAACGAGGTTAAAAGACCAAATCTTCCAAATACCACAGTGTAATTTTTTAAAAATTTACGTAAAATTTGTTGGAGGATTGGAAAAAAGCGTTATAGCTCTTCAATCCCCTTGAGTAAAACCTCATCCTGCTCTGTAGCAGGGTCGTTTTTCACTTCCACGTCTACCTCTAGCCCCTCGTCATGAATCCAACCGCCATCAGGTAATAACCAACGACCGATCGTCACATGCAATCCGCCACCATTGGACAAATCACGTCTGTCTTGGACTGTGCCTTTTCCAAAAGTTCGTTCGCCAATTAGCCGAGCACCAATGTTGTCGCGCAAAGCTCCGGCCACAATTTCCGAGGCAGA
>JBDRPH010000012.1:0-3294 GCA_043827245.1 Minisyncoccota bacterium
ATCTAGAGCATTTTCTAGTTTTTTGGTTGCTGGGATTTTTGACAATCGTGGTTCTAGCAATTCTTTCCAAAACATTAATTTATGGCAATGAAGTAGGGGAGGGGCTGGCCTTTTTATATGCTGAGGCAGCAGTGATCACCAGCCAATCGCATGCTCTATTGGGCAATGTTTTTCTATTGGTAGCTGGCATGATGCTATTTTCTACGCACCTAGGAATCTTGGAATCTTCCTCGCGCATCATCTCTGAGAACATCTTTCTCTTTTTTAGTAACCAGAAGAAAACCAATCTGTCTTTCGGGTTTTATACTGCTCTTTGGTTGCAGATTGGCTTGGGAATCGTGATTTATTTAGTCGGTTGGCAAGAACCACGCTTCCTACTCACTCTATCGGCGGTGCTGAACGCGGCGGCGATGATGGTAGCTTTCCCATTAGTTTTTTGGCTGAATAAAAAACACTTACCCAAAGCTTATCAACCACATTGGTTGCGACTCTTTTTAATGTTAGCCGCCTTCATCTTTTTTGTGATTTTAGTGGGAGTGACTTTTCTTAATTAACAAACTTTAAGTTAACCAATTTAAAACCATATTAATTATGGGAGAGAGTAGTCTCGCCACCGGCGAAACTCCATTAAAGGGCAAGATTAGTAAGATGAGAATAAAAGTGCCATAGCGATGCATTATTTCTTCATATTCTATGGCTGTCTGACGAGGCAAGAGGGCGCTTAAAATTTTATTACCATCTAGTGGGTAAACTGGTACCAGGTTAAAAATGGCTAACATGATGTTGATGGCCATGATTTGAAAAATCGCCACCTGCAACCAAAGAGCGGGAAATAATCCGAGATTGAGTAGCAAAGAAAGAATCAAAGCTACCGTCAAATTGGAAATAGGTCCGGCGGCGGCAATTAGGGCGGTGTCGCGAACAGGATTTTTGAGATTGTAGGGATCAAATGGTGCGGGCTTGCCCCAACCAAAACGAGTAAAGAGAATCATAACTGTGCCCAGTGGATCCAAATGCGCGCGCGGGTCCAGAGTAAGACGACCCCTAACCCTGGGTGTGGGATCACCCAATTTATCCGTTATCCAGCAGTGAGCAAATTCATGAATGGTAATGGACATGAGCAGTCCACCAAAGATAACTAAGAAAGCTAGCGGAGAACTGAAAAGCAGGCTGATCATAAGATTTCATTATACGCGAAGAACCAAACCAGCTGCTGTTTGCTCAAATTCCAGAGAGATGTTACAATCCCATCTTGTTATGAAAGGTTTTGATTTTAAATTTCCCAGAGTAGCGCACATCGGCAACACCGTGTCGCATGCCAAAAACCGCAAGAGTCGGACGTTCAAGTATAACTTGCACACCGTGACGATCGTGACTGATGGCAAGAAACGTCGTTTGCGCGTGCCTACCAAAATCTTGCGCATGCTTAAAAAATCAGGGATAACCACTCACTATTCCAATACAGCAGGCAAGCCTGAAGAAAAAGCAGCTAAAAAATAATTTTTCTGAAAATTGATTTCAATGTTAACTTGGCTTTTATTTCAAAATATTAGCTTAGATTTTATTTCAAAATATTAGTTTTGATTTTTTTCCAAGTAGTTTTGTTTTTGCCTTCCAGTTGCACTTGGTCGAGAATTAATAGACTGACTTGCTCATCAGACAGATAAGTTTGTCCGGCAGGCAGGTCAGCTTGATCGATAGGTAAATTCTCAAGATGGCAGCGGTGAATAATCATTCGCTTTTCCCCTTGATTAGTAGTCACTTTGGTCCAGAGTTTTGGCCAGGGAGAAAAAGCTCGGCAAGCTCTTTCGATCTCAGTTGCTTGTTCACCAATTTTCATTGCTTTTTTGATGATAGACCAATCATAAAAAGAATCTTGCTTGGTAAGTCGCCTAGCAAGGGGAGTGGGAGAATCATCTGGCTGTGGAATAGCTCTAATTTTTCCTTCGGCAAATTGATAAATTAAGTTTCCCAGTTTTTCGCAAATTAGGTCAAAACTATATTGATAATATTCTGTTTGTGTCCAAGCTTGATCGACTCCAAAAGTAAACTGGCCGAGGATCGGGCCCTCATCCATTTTTTCACTCATCACTATCAGTGCTACGGCAGACGATCGATCGCCACCAAGTAGAACGAATTGCCCAGGAGAACTGCCACGCCAAGAAGGCAAGAGTGAGGGATGGACGTTAAGCGGAGCAATTTTAGGCAATCTAAGCATCCACTTGGGAATTAAATAACCAAAATCTACTACTAATAAAAAATCAATTGCTTGCTTGGTAAAATTAGCCTCGATTTTTTTTTGATCATCTTGATCGATTTTACGATCGATTAAGACTATGGGTAGTTTATTTTTTTGTGCGAACTTGTGAACCGGATTTTTGGTTAAAGTTTGCTTGCGGCCAATTGGTTTTGGTTGGGGGGTGATAATCAGAGAAATTTTAAATCGCCCATCAGCCAATAAAGTTTGAGCTATTTGCAATGTTTTCTCGGTTGAGCCAGCAAGGGCGATACTATAAATCATAATTGATTAAACTTAATATAATTCCAAAGCTGAGCGATCAGTTATTTCCACTAATTCTTTGCCTTTTTCCCGATAAACAGGTAAGCCAAATTCCAATGAATAATCAGTAAATAAAATGCCATCCAAGTGATCTAATTCGTGTTGTACCACTCTAGCGTGGAAACCATCAAAACGTTCTTTTTTTTCTATTACCTGTTTGTCTTTGAGTGATTGAAACTCTACTTCCACCCATTCCCAACGGGGCACTGCTCCATAAAGACCAGGCATAGATAGACAACCTTCCAGGCGTGGCTCTTCAGGATCAGGTCCAAAAGTATGCTGGTCGCTGTGTTTAGTGATGATGGGGTTGATAAAAATTTTCGGTTCAATTTCGGCACTAGATTCATCATCACGCTGAATGTCGGTGAGGAACATTCTGTATAAAACATCTATTTGATTGGCGGCCAGACCAACTCCGCGGGGGTTGTTTGATCCTCGCAGGGTAGTTTGCATTTCTTTGACTAAATTTTGAAAATCAGTACCAAAATCAGTCACAAGCTCTGCTTGCATTCGCAAAGTTGGATGAGGAATGGTCACAATTTTCATTAAAGTTTAGCTTGTTGATATTTCAAACTGAGCTAATTCTACCAGAAGAGAGCTAATTTTCTCTGGGGGAATGTTAATAATGTCGGCAGTAGTGTGTTTTTGAAGAGTGTTTTCTATTTGTTGAGCACATTGACTATTTTGAGTAAATAACTGTTCATCTTTCCAAATTGGATATTTATCCCGATAGC
>JBDRPH010000013.1:0-8064 GCA_043827245.1 Minisyncoccota bacterium
AAAGTAACTGCTCGAGTTTACAAAGAGTCTGGCAATATTGATGATTTAGGATGGGGAGGCTTGAGTGAGTTGGAACAAAAAATTATTATTTTCATTTGCAGGTTTCGTTTTGGTGGAGCAAAAGTATTGGCTGATTCCATAACCTCTGAAAGCAGTAAAGAACGTTTATATGAGTTTATTGATCAGTGGGAACGAGATAATTTAAAATTAATGCAGGCGATAGAGTTAGATGATCCTTCAGCATTAAAAAATATTGCAGATATCAAAAATTCTTTCATGGTGCCTTCTCCGTCAGCTCAAGAATGATGTTATTGCAAAAAGGGCGAGCAAACTAAGTTGCTAGGCTTGGATTGAATTAATTAATATCTTTGTATATACTTTGACTGTTAATGAAGTATTAAAGAAGGAGTGATAATGAGAAGTCCAGAGGAAGAAACAAAAGAGGTTTTACCAGGTCGAGTAATCGAAGAAGTTTTATTAAATCAGGCAATTTCAAAAAGATTGATCAAGAGTTTTAAGGAAGTGACTATCCGAGTTCATAAAGAGTCTGGCAAAACTGATAATTTGGGGTGGGAAGGCTTGGGTGTGTTAGAACAAACAATTATTGTTTTCATTTGCACGTTTGGTTTTGATGAAGCACAACGATTGGCTGACGAGTTAACCTCTGAAAGCAGTCGGAAACATTTATATGAGTTTATTGATCAGTGGGAACGAAAAAATAAAAATTTAATGTGGAAATTGGCAGAGTTGGACAGCGGGATAATGAAAGAGATTATCAACATTAAAAGATCCCTCTTATCAACTTCTCCGTCAGCTCAAGAGTGATACGATAGAAGAGTGAAAAAATGGTTGCTTCCTTTATTGATTTTTAGTTTAGGACTCATGGGTCTAGTGACTCTATCGAGTGTTTCTCCAGAATTAATGCAGAGACAGTTGCTATTTTTTGTTTTCAGTTTTGTTTTATTTTGGTTTGCCGCTCAGTTGCCCATTCAGCAATGGTGGCAGTGGGGTGAGTGGTTGTGGAAGGGTTTGGTGATTTTATTGTTAGGCCTGTTGATTTTTGGTCGAGCTACCAGAGGATCGATGGCTTGGATCGATCTTGGTTGGGGCTTGCGCTTTCAACCTTCTCAATTTGCTTTGTTAATCTTTGCTTTATTTGCTTTGCCTCAATTTAGCAAAACTCAAGTTTTGAAAGATACGCAGATTGCTAAACTTTTATGGTTATTTGCTACTCCACTATTACTAATTTTATTACAACCTGATTTTGGTACTGGGTTTTTATATGCAATTTCTGCCTTGCCGTTATTGCTTTGGCAAAAAATTCCCAAGCAATATTGGAGAGGTTTTTGGCTGGCAGCAGTTGTTTTGCTGGTTGTCGGTTGGACCATGATTTTAAAACCTTATCAAAAGCTACGTTTGACTAGTTTTATGTCTGGTAGTCAAGCTGATCAAAGTGGCGCTGGTTATAATGCTAGGCAAGCTCTCATTGCTGTGGGAGCAGGCCAGTTCACCGGTCGAGGTTTGGGTCATGGCACACAATCTCAGTTGCGTTTTTTACCAGAGAGACAAACAGATTTTATTTTTGCCTCTTTGGCTGAGGAGTGGGGCCTACTGGGATCATTGGTGGTAATTGCTCTTTATGCCACTCTGATTTCCTTTTTACTGTATCAGGCTAAATTTGTGAGCGAAACTGATCAGGCATTGTTTTTATTAATCACTGCAGTACACTTTTTGGCGCAAATCTTAGTCAACATCGGCATGAATATTGGTTTATTGCCCATTACAGGCATTACTTTGCCATTAATTTCCTACGGAGGAAGTTCCTTATTGGCCACTTTAATTTTACTGGGCATTGCTCAGCGGATTATTGTGCTGTCCAAAGGCAAATCTCACTTGCATATTTCTTGAATTTTTCCTCATGTTATAATTCCCCCATGTCAAAATATGCCGTCATTCAATTATTAGGCAAACAACACCTAGTCACTGAAGGTGAAACTTTGGTGGTAGATAAGGTAGAGCAACAGCCTAAAGAAAAATTAGAAATAACTGATGTTCTTTTGGTAACTGATGGTACTCAAGTATCCATTGGTCAACCGATGGTCGCAAAAGCCAAAGTTACCTTGATTGTCCAAGAAACCGCTCGTGGTCCCAAATTACGAGTAGCTACTTATAAAGCCAAATCTCGTTCTCGCAAGGTTAAAGGTCATCGTTCACTTCAATCCACGCTATTAGTAGAAAAAATCGTCGGCTAATGCCGCAATATCTTTTACAAACCGGCAATACTCCAGCCCTGACTTTTTACGAAGCGCAGGCAGTCATGGGTTCCCAAAGTGAAAAAATTGATGATTTGGCCGTGCTTTTTACGGCTGATACTGATGAGCAAGCCAGTCAGCTTTTCAAGTTACTGGGCGCTTCCGTTCGGTTGGTTAAAGTAGAACGTGATTGGCAAACTTATTCAGAAGAAACTCTCAGCCAAACTTTAGTTGAAACATTAATGAGCCAAGCTACCGATCATTTACAGTTTGCCGTGGCCCGTTGGGGAGAAGCGACCGCTGAGCAGATTTCCCTAACAGAACTTAAAAAAGCGCTGCAAAAAGAACAAGTGAAGGCACGTTATCTTGAAGGATCTCGTGACGGTTTATCAGCGGCAGTGCTTTTGCATCAAGAAGTAACCGAACTAATCGTTTGGCAAAAAGCTGGCAAAATACTTATTGGTCGGACACTAGCCATTCAAGATATTGATTACTGGACGATTAAAGATCGTCGCAAACCTTATTTTGATCGTAAAAAAGGCATGTTGCCACCCAAAGTAGCCAGAGCCATGGTCAATTTAGCCATAGGCGCACAAGCTGAGGGACAAGTAGTTTACGATCCATTTTGTGGTACGGGCACTATTTTATTGGAAGCATTAGAAAGAGGTTGCAAGGTAATTGGTTCTGATGTCGATGAAAAAGCAGCCATTGGTGCTCAAACTAATTTGGCTTGGTTTGCCCAGTTAGCAGAATTACCAACAGATTTTAAAGTTTTTCAGCAACCGGTTGCCCATGCTACTTCTCAACAAATAGGTCAAAAAGTAACTGCCCTAGTTACAGAACCATTTTTGGGTAAACCACAAGCGAAATCAGAACAATTGCCAGGTATTTTTAAAGGTTTGGAAAAATTATATTTAGGAGCTTTCAAACAATGGCAACAGATATTAGCTCCGGGAGCCGTAGTGGTGATGGTTTTTCCTCGGGCTGAGTTGTCAAATGGTAAAGCTTTTGACCTTAGTCATTTCGTTGACAAATTGGGCGACCACGGCTATACTCTTCGAGTTGATTTCGGGGCTATTCGTTATGCTCGACCTCAAGCTCAAATTCAGCGAGACATAGTTGTATTAGATTACTTAAAAAACTAGAATAATTAGCATATTAAAAGAAAGTATTTATGGCACACGTTAAAGGATCAGGTAGTGTTGCTCAACACTCACAGGGAGAGCGCCATGGTAAACGCTTGGGATTAAAAAAATCAGGCGGTCAGGCTGTTAAAGTCGGTCAAATAATTATTAGACAAAGAGGCGCTAAATATAAAGCCGGTAAAAAAGTAGGTATGGGTCGAGACCACACCATTTTTGCTATGGCTGACGGAGTAGTGGCTTTTGCTCAAAAATTTGGCAAAACGGTAGTCAACGTAGTGACTAAAAGCTAAATTTCTGTTTAGCAGTAAAATAATTCTCCTTTTAATAGAGTTTTTGTGAAAATATGCTGTGAAAAAGCCAGCTTTCGTGATAAAGTAAAAGCCAACACAGTTATTAAAACAGGAACAAACTATGGCCACCCAAACGATCGCTATTGATCAATTACAGACCAACCCCTTTCAGCCCAGAGAGAAAGTAAAAGAAAGTCAGTTAAATGATCTGGTCAAATCGATTAAGACTTATGGAATATTAGAGCCACTGGTAGTGGCAGAAACTCCAGCTGGTTTTCAAATCATTGCTGGAGAGCGACGCTGGCAAGCAGCTAAGTTGGCAGGCTTGAAAGAAGTTCCTGTTCATATCAAAAAAACTACTCCACAAGGAATGCTAGAAATGGCTTTGGTGGAAAATGTTCAACGAGTGGGTCTCAATCCGATTGAGCGCGCTCAGGCTTTTCAACGGCTGACGCGTGAATTTACCATGCCTGCTTTTGAATTAGCAGAAAGAATTGGTAAATCATCGGCTTATGTAAGTAATACCATTAAGTTGCTAGAGTTGCCTGATGCCATCACTGATGGTTTGGTATCAAATAAAATTTCTGAGGGTCACGCTAGAGCTTTGGCCAGTATTGAAAATGAAGAAACAGCAGTGGAATGCTATAAAATTGTGATTAAAGAAAAAGCCTCAGTTCGTCGTGCCGAAGAATTAGCACGACGATTTAAGGAAGAACTACAAAAAAACCACTTGAGAGTAGTGCCTAAAGATCAAGTAGTCCAACAGGATGAACGTATCAATGATTGGGAAAAAGGTCTTAATTCTGTTTTTCGTGTTCCGACTAAACTCAAATTATCTCGATCAAAAAATCAGACCAGAGTGACGATTACACTCAAGGGTTCTCCTAAAGCCACTGAAGGTGATCTGGAAAAGATCATGAAGCTGGCACGCTAATTTATCGGAGTAGACTCAGTGCTATCTGGTTGCACATTGAGCAATAAAAATAATTTCTCAGCAATGTCATACCACAGCGGAGCTGCGGTCTCAGCCGCCCAGGGGCTAGATTGAGGTTCTACTATTTTTACCAACATTACAAACTGTGGGTCATCGGCCGGAGCAAAACCAACAAAGCTAGCAATTGTTGCATCTGATTTGTAGCCACCGGGAACAGGGATCTGCGAAGTACCGGTTTTACCAGCAATAGTATGGGTATTTTTGAAAATCCACTGGGCTTCTCCATGTTGAGCGGCATTAATCATCATTTCAGTTACGGTCCGAGCTGTTTTAGCAGAAACTACTCGTCGCTCTTCCTCTGGCAAAATGGAAATTTCTTTTTGGGTTTGATGATCAATAACCGAGTGTAATATTTTGGGTCTCATCATTACTCCTTGATTGGCAATAGCACTGACAGCACGGATCATCTGCAAGCTATTGGCACTAATTCCCTGACCAAAAGAACTAGTGGCGAGTTCAATCTCCCCCCATTTTTCAGGGAATGGTGTTTTGCTGTCTTCTTGTAAATCAAGATTAATTTGCTCTCCAATGCCAAATTTTTTCAAATAATCAACAAAAGTATCTTTTCCCATTTCTTCAGCTACAAAAATCATGGCGACGTTATTTGATTGAGCCAAAGCTTCACTGACAGTAATGTCAGCTTGATATTCATCGTTCCAAGTTCGAATAGTGTATTTACCGATTTGACGTGCTTCAGCACAATTGGGGCATTTTGTTTCTGGTGTTACTGCTCCAGAATCAATACCAGCGGCCACTGTTAAAATTTTAAAAACTGAACCGGGCTCATATAAATTAGCTAAAGTAGGATTTTTATAAAAAGTTGTATCAAATTCATAATAATGAGCTTGATCAAATTTTGGCCAGGCGGCTAACCCTAAAATGTCCCCAGTCTTTGGATCCATCACCACCACATCTCCTGCTATTCCGCCAAACCGCTCTAGACCCTTTTTTAATTCTTGCTCTAATAGAAATTGCACATCTCGTCTGATGGTTATGACTAGATCTCGACCATTCAGGCTTTGTGAACTCAGGGTATTTTCTCCACCCAGCAAATTACCCAATGCATCGGTAAGAAATCGATTGGTTTTGGCAGTTTGACTTAATTCTTTATTTAAAGCTCCCTCTAAACCAAAATAACCAGTATCTTGTCCTGCTTCATCTTTACCTACAAATCCAGTTACGTGAGCAGCCATAGAAGCTTCTGGATAAAAACGAGTTGGATACTGTTCAAAATATAATTCTGGTAGTTTTAAATTTTCTATTTTTTCCTTAAGGTCTCGATCTATTCTGGAAGATAAACGCACCCAAGTACTATCCATGTTCAGTCGCTGATTGAGATAAGCGACATTCTCCTCTAAAAGATTTTTTTCCAGCTCTGCTTTTTGTGCAGAATCTGTTGCCTCTTCCAGATCGCGCTCAACTAAAAGTGGAGCCAGCTCATCAATTAAGTTTTCTTGCGAAGTTTCTTGCAAATTTTTATCGAGCATTAAATGGAAAAGGCTGGAGTTGCCGACTAACAATTTACCATCAGCAGTAAAGATTTGTCCTCGTTTGCCAGTAGAAGTAGTTTCTTTAGTTATTTGATGTTCTGCTACTTTTTGTAGAGAACTACTTTCTACGACTTGCCAATAAAATAATCTTGCTATTACTGCCAGAAATAGACATAGCAAACTCACTAAAACAAATTTGGGTCTTAAGGTTTCTTGAGGCATGGACTATCAGTGTACTTGATAGTAGGTTTGGCTGCTAGCTCAACGAGAAGCCACGCTTTCTGCGGTGTTTAGAATGATGGGTTTGCCGATAGCTAGATAACCAGTAGTTTGAGTTTCTGCTAGTTTGGTTAAAGAAAATTGAGAAGCACGTTCTTCTTGAAGAATTTGTAAGTTTTCTTCAAAAATGATTTGTTGTTGTTGTAGTTGGCTGAGTTTTTTACCTTGTCCGACTGTGCCACTCAAACGATAGACAGTATAAATAGCTTGGGAAGCAATCACTAAAATCAAGATAAGATAGTAAAATTTGATGATTTTTTTCACTCTTTCCTTTCAAAAATACGCAACTTGGCACTTCTACTTCTAGGATTTTGATTAATTTCAGCTTCGGTTGGTTGCAGTGGTTTTTTATTTACTTTTATGCCTTTTTCCTGCTCTTCCCACTCAGCAAAAGCTTGTTTGACTGGTCGATCTTCTCCTTCATGGAAAGCAATAGTCACGATTCTTCCTCCAGGAGCAATCAAGTTCAGTGCTTGAGGCAAAACTCGTTCAATATTGTCTAGCTCATCATTGACTGCGATACGCAAGGCCTGAAAAACTTTGGTAGCTGGATGTAAGTGACCACTGCGCCGAGATTTATTAGCCAAAATTAATTTAACTAATGGACCAACTGCTTCCAGTTCGGTTGGGTCGTTTTCTCGAGCTTTAACGATGGCTTTGGCAATTTTTTTAGCCTGTTCTTCTCCACCCAAATCTTCAAAAACCTGAGTAAGCTGTTTGACGGTCAAGATTTTAAGTAAATCAGAAGCCTTAACTCCCAAGCGATCATCAAGACGCATGTCTAATTTTGCCTCTCGATACTCGAAACTAAGACCTCGATCTTCAGCCATCAGTTGGTCAGTGCTAGTGCCGAAGTCAAATAAAATTCCCCAGATTTGATCAGTGAAACTCTTGTCTTGTTTTAATTGCTCAAGTACTTCGGTTAATTTGTCAAAATTTTCTCTCACCAGAATCAAAGAATTAGCCTCAAGAGCTTCAGAAAAACGACGTCTGGCTAGATCAATAGTTTGTTCATCAAAATCTAGACCGATGACTTTGCCCCCTCGATCTAAGATTGCCTGACTGTGTCCTCCCCTGCCAAAAGTAGCATCTACATACCAACGTCCGGCTTTTATTTGCAGGGCGTCGATAGCTTCTTCGAGCATCACTGGTTGATGAGCTTGACTATTCATAATTGCTCCGCAATGCTTTCGGCGTTTTTTTCTAAACTATCTAAATATTTGTGATAAGTATCACGATTCCACAACTCGATATATTCCAAGCTACCAACTACTACCAAATCTTTTTTTAGACCAGCATAAGCGGTCAAGTAACTGGGTAGTTTTACTCGACCGCTTTTATCTGCTGATATCTCTTGAGCTTCATTAGTCATCAATCGCACGAAATCACGATTGGCTTTTTTGGTAAATTCATGAGTTTGGCTGACCGCTTGCAGCCGAGTTTGAAAATCTTTGGTTGGAAATAGAAATAAACCGCCATCCAAACCTCTAGTAATGACCCACTTTTGGGCTTGTTGACGAAAGCTTTTGGGGAGGGATACTCGCCCGCCAGCTTCAAGAGTATGATAATAGGTGCCAATTAACATTTCTATAAGTTACTTTACCATCTTTTACC
>JBDRPH010000014.1:0-3968 GCA_043827245.1 Minisyncoccota bacterium
CGATCAACAATGGCCCGGTTAGCTTCTTATTTTTCATTCAATGCCTCCTTTACGGCTAAAATATCTTTGCTAATTTGCTCTCGCAGATCATTCAAATGTGGAAAATCTACAACTCCCCGAATAAATTTTTCCAAAGAAAACTCTACTGGTTGACCATAAAGTTCCAATTCGGAAGTAAAATCAAGCAAATAAATTTCCAAAACATCGTGTTTTTCTTTTTTCACCACTCGTGGACCAAAATAAAGTGCGCCAAAATAAGTCTGATCGGCAATAGTCACACGACTAGCATAGACTCCCCGCTTTAATGATTTTGACAAAACTGAAGGATTCAAATTGATGGTGGGATAAATAAAACGGCGACCGGTTTGATCTCCGCGCTGCACTGTTGATTGATAGCAATGAGATTTTTTCAACATTTCTATTAGTTTATATAGTGTAAAGCTTTGTCAGAATAAAAAGAGTGAAAAACCTTACAATTTTTGATGTGTTTGTTTTCCTGGAGAGCAGATCCTGCTATGATAGAAAATAGAAAACTGCCTATGAAAATCACTCGAGTTTTTGCTCGCCAAATTTTAGATTCTCGTGGAGATCCCACCGTGGAAGCGGAAGTTACTCTGGAAAATGGAGTAATTGGTCGCAGTGCGGTGCCCAGTGGTGCTTCGGCTGGAAAGCATGAGGCACTAGAGCTGAGAGATGACGGGCAACCATATTTGGGCAAAGGTGTGAACCGAGCCATCAATCACATTAATACCGAGATTCGGCAAGCAGTCGTTGGTCAGGATTTAGATCAGGTGGGTTTGGATCAACTACTCATCAAACTTGATGGCACTGCTAATAAAAGCCGATTGGGAGCCAATGCTATTTTGGCAGTTTCGCTGGCTTTTGCTTGGGCTGCTAGTCGGGCAGAAAACTTAAGTTTATATCAATATATTGGCCAGTTGTTTGGTAATAGTAATTTTATTCTGCCCAGACCCATGTTTAACATCATGAATGGCGGCAAACATGGTGATTGGGCTACTGATATTCAAGAATTCATGATCATCCCCGCTGAGAATTTAAGTTGGGGTGATAGATTGCGCTTAGGTTCGGAAGTTTTTCATCATCTGCAAACTGTGCTCAAAGAAAAAGGTTATTCCATCAATGTTGGTAACGAAGGTGGTTTTGCTCCGGCCGTAAAATCAAACCAAGAAGCAATCGAGCTTATTGCTCAAGCGATTCAGTCAGCTGGATTTAAACTTGGTGGCAATGTCACGATCGGTTTTGATGCCGCCGCTTCTGAGTTTTATAACGAAGCTACTCAACAATATGAGCTCAAACGTGATGGCGTAAATTTATCAAGTGAAGAAATGATTGATTGGATAGCTAAACTTACCGAGCAATATCCCGTTGAATCACTAGAAGACATGCTGGCTGAAGATGATTGGGCTGGCTGGCAAGCATTGACTGCCAGATTGGGCAGTAACTATCAAATTGTTGGCGATGATCTGCTGGTAACCAACACCGCTCATATTCAGCAGGCCATTGAACAAAAAACTTGCAATAGTTTATTAGTTAAGCTCAATCAAATCGGTACGCTCAGCGAAACCTTGCAAGCTATGAAAATGGCTCAAGATGCTGGGTGGTCGAATGTCGTCTCACATCGCAGTGGCGAAACCGAAGATGTGACTATTGCCCATTTGGCAGTTGGCACGGGCTGTGGCTGGATTAAAACCGGGTCAGTAAGTAGGGGAGAGCGAACTGCAAAATACAATGAGCTAACTAGAATTGCTGAAAGACTGGAAGCTTCCAATTAATTTGATTTTAACAGGGGAGAGCCAACGAAAAATAGTTGATTCACTCCCCCCTTTTTTTCATTTTTAAGACAGGCCACAAAATCTTTACTTCTCCGCTCAGCTCTCTTAAGTTTTTCCCTTAATACAATCCAGAGTTTTAAATTATTATTTAAAAACCCGTAAAAATCCCGAGTCTGACTCGCCTAGTTCAACTTGAAATTATCGATGGATTTAATAAATTAAACCAACTTATTTTACTTAAATTAGCAGAGTAACGACTCGTCTGCTAATTGCAGAATAAAAATAGGGGAGTAGCCCAATTAACGCTTCTAGTGCTTGATGTGCTATGGTAAAGACACTCAATTTATGCGAGAAACTTTTCGCCAGACTTTCACACAATTTCAAGCTCTCTTTGCCCAAAAAAAATGGCTGTGGGGAGTAATGCTGGGTGTCTTGATCTCCTCTACCCTAGTCACTTACCTACTGGGCTCTCGCCTGATCAATCGCTCCAATCAAAACTTGGCCGCCCCCAAACTAGCCAATTCTCAAGATCTGCCTGCCAACGCCGAAGATTTGAGTATCTTGACCGTCCTACTGTTGGGTTATGGTGGCGCTGGACATTCAGGAGGTGCCTTATCAGACGTTATTCAAGTGATGCGTTTGGATTTTGAAAAAAGCCAATTAGCTTTGATTTCTGTACCGCGCGATCTCTGGGTTTCACTACCCAGTGGCACTCAAAATAAAATCAATGCGGCCTATGCGGCTGATCTACAAAATCACGACGATCGCGCTACGATTGCCAAACAAATGGCCCAAGTAGTCACTGGCTTACCCATCGATTATTTTGTGGCTGTTGATTTTGTTGGATTTCAGCGCATCATCGGCCAAGAACTGGGTGGCATTGATGTGCAAGTCGCCCAAACCATGGTCGATGAATGGTACCCCATCAAAGGTGAAGAGTTAAATTTATGTGGCCTGAGTCCCGAAGAAATCGCCACTGCACATGAGCAATATTCTGGCTTTCAACTAGAACAACAATTCCCTTGTCGCTTTGAAACTATTCGCTTCCCCGCGGGCACAGTTCATATGGAAGGGGGTGATGCTTTGCAATATGTGCGTTCACGTCATGGCAATCCCGGCGGAGATTTTGCCCGCGGTGTACGACAGCAAGAAGTGCTAGCCGCTATTCGTGATAAATTATTTACTTTGGAGGGAGTGACCAACATTCCTAGAGTTTTTGAACAATTTGCCGAACACACTCAAACTGATCTAGACGCTAAGCTGGCCGAATATTTATGGCCAGCACTCAAAAATAGTCGTGATTACAAAATTGTGCGCATTAATTTGTCGACTGACAACGTATTGATTAGTGGCACATCCAGTGGAGGTGCCTCCATCATTCAACCACGCAATTCTTGGGAGGCAGTACAACAATACATACAAGAACAACTATAAAATACTCTGGCTTTTTCAAGTTGATAAACTGTGAGAGGATAGACAAATGTTGCAAAGAATTTTTGCTTATTACCAAGCTACCCCTGCAATTAAAAAAATTTCTCATTTTACCTTGTTGGCCACTTTAGTTTTTCTAGCTGATGCTTCATTGGCTTACTTTATTCCCAACTATATTGAAAGTACTTTCAACAGCAGCATTGTCATGGGTTTGGTGATGAGCACTTCTTCTTTAGTGGGTTTGGGAGCCGATATTGTTTTACCCCAGCTATTACCTCGTTTGACAGTCAAAAGAGCTTTGCTGCTCACTTCTATTTTCCAACTAACTTTTATCGGCACTCTGCTAATTTCCTTATTACATCCTAAATTGTGGTTATTTTTCTTGGCCATGGCTTGTTGGGGACTATACTTTGAATTTTTGACCTTTTCTGCCAAAATTTTTGTCACTAAAAAAGTTCCTCATCCGATGAATAGTGTCGCCTGGGCCAATATTATGTTTGGCCGAAGCCTATCTTATGTGGCCGGTCCCGTAGTAGTCACCGCCTTAATTTTTCGTGGTAATTTAACTGTTTTATTAACTGTATTGGCAATTTCTCTATTAGCGCAATTAATTTCATTGATCTTCCCCATCAAGATTACACCTCTAGAACAACAAGAGGAAAATACCGTTAAAATGCCCTATCCTTTAAAGGAATTCAGGCGTTGGAAAATTTTATCCAAAGCAGATTGGCCAAGCCTGGTAAT
>JBDRPH010000015.1:0-9060 GCA_043827245.1 Minisyncoccota bacterium
CCCTTTGGTTCCAATCCAGAATTGGCTTTTTCTAGGCAGGAAGAAGTTTTCCGCCGTATGTTTGAGGATGGTTATATTACTCAAGAGCAATGGCTGGAAGCACGCAATACCACTATTGTTTTTGCTGAAGATAGAATCGACATTCAAGCACCGCATTTTGTGATGTACGTTAAGCGCTTGTTAGCAGAAAAATTCGGAGAGCTGGCAGTGAGTACTGGTGGTCTGGAAGTTAGAACCACTTTGGACCTCAGTTTGCAGAAAGAAACAGAAGCAATTTTACAAGAAGAGCTTAATCGGTTGGCTCCTTTGAGAGTAGGCAATGGAGCGGTGTTGGCCACCAATCCTCAAACCGGCGAAGTTCTAGCCATGGTGGGATCCAAAGATTATTTTGATTTTGCTCATGACGGTCAGGTAAACGTAGTGTTGCGACCTCGCCAGCCGGGCTCATCAATCAAACCTCTAACTTATGCTTTAGCTTTGGAAAATGGAAAAACACCAGCCAGCATCATTGATGATTCGCCAGTAGTTTATCAGTCGGTAGGCAGTCCCCCTTATGCACCCAAAAACTACGATGGCAAGTTCCATGGCAAGGTTACTTTGCGGGAAGCATTGGCTTCTTCTTACAACGTACCAGCCGTTAAAACTTTAGCTGAGTTGGGAGTTAGCACCATGCTTGATCGAGCTGAGCAAGCAGGCATTACTACTTGGAAAGATCGTAGTCGTTTTGGTTTGTCATTGACGCTGGGCGGCGGAGAAGTAACGATGCTGGAACTAGCTCAACTCTATGGCACTTTTGCCAATTATGGAGAGCTGGTCAAGCTCAATACTTTTTTGGAAATCAAAAATCACAAAGGGGAAGTGCTCTATAGCAATCAGTGTGTTACTGGGGAAGTTGCTTGTGGTGAAAATCAGATTTTCGATTCATACACTGCCTATTTGATTACCAATATTTTGTCAGACAACAAGGCTCGCACTCCAGCTTTTGGCTCGCAATCAGTGCTCAATATTCCCGATCAAGAAGTGGCAGTCAAGACAGGTACCACCAATAGCTTACGTGATAACTGGACGATTGGTTACACCAGCGATCGCATGGTAGCAGTCTGGGTGGGTAATAATGACAACACCCCGATGAACTCTGTGGCTTCCGGTATTACCGGAGCTTCGCCGATTTGGAATAAAACTATTCGTTTGCTTTTAAATCCAGATCGTCCTCACGTGTTTGCCACTCCAGATAATTTGGTAAAAGTGGCTATTTGTAAAACCACTGGTACTTTGCCTTGTAGTGGCTGTCCTTTGGTAGTGACAGAAACATTTGTAGAAGGCACCCAACCAGTTCAAGCTTGCAATGCTTCATTTTTCAAACCAAAGGACGATCAACAGAACCAACCTTCGACTGGTCAAATTCTAGGAATAAATATCGGTTTGGAATGATTCAATTAAATTAAATTTTTAGCTGAACAAAAAGATCACGTAAGAAATGAGCATGGTAATCAATAGTAGCAAGGGAGCAACTAATCGTTCATTGAGAGTTGGACTGTGATCATTTTTTTTCTCCGCCCGCTTGCGTTTTTTTTGCTTACTTTCTTTTTCAGTGGCTTTAGTTTCATCCTGAATGCTAGTGATTTCTCGATTTTTTTTCATCATTTTTAATTTTATTTTTTGGTCGAATTAGCTCGCATTTCATTAACTTTATCGACGATTTTTTCTACTACTTGTTCAATAGTGAGGTCGGTGGCATCCAATTTCCAGGAGTCAGGCATCATTTTTAACGGATCTGTTTGACGATTCATGTCTCTAGTATCTCGCTCCTCTATTTCTCGCAAAACTTCTTGAATATCCAAATCAAGTCCTTTGAGTTGCAATTGTAATAAGCGTCGTTCAGCTCTCTCTCGAACGTTTGCAGTGAGGAAAATTTTCAAATCCGCTTCAGGCAAAACACGACTCCCGATATCTCGACCTTCCATTACCACGTCTTGACCATAAGCTATCTCTTGTTGCTTTTTGACCAATATTTTTCTAACTTCCGATAAGACCGAAACTTTCGAAGATCCTTGGCTGATTTCTTCAGTGCGGATTTTCCAAGAAATGTCTTCACCGTCCAAAAAAACCGTAATTAATCGACCATCCTGCTCATTTTCATCAGGAGTGCGCATCTTCATTTTAGAAGATTCAAGTAACTCGACGATTTTTTGTTCATCGTCATAAGCTACTTTATTTTGATGCGCGAGATAGGCGGTCACTCGATACATGGCACCAGTATCAACATAAAGGAAACCCAGTCGATGAGCAATTAATTTGGAAACAGTGCCCTTGCCGGCGGCTACCGGTCCATCAATGGCAATGTGGAAAAAGTCTTTAGTCATGATAAACAAAGGGGGGATTTTAATCCCCCCAGCAAGTTCAAGATTCTAAACTTATTTTTTTCTTTTACTAGTTTTTTTAGTTTTCTTGCCGCTTGAACGACGTTTGGCGGATTTTTTAGTCGAACGACGTTTGGCGGATTTTTTAGAGCGAGCTTTTTCCATAAGCCACTCATCTCGGTCGGAAGTAAGCAAGCCTCCCAGACCAACCACGATCAAAATGATCGGCCATAGATTCCAGAATTGTGCTGATAAATAACCTAGATTAGAGGCCATAAAAATTAACCCCATTAATACCAAAGTTGATGGCCAAAATACTTTTTTAGGCATATTATTTACTCTCTTTCTTCTTCCCAACTAATGCATCCAGTGCTGCGGGAAGGGGCAGACAAACTATTTAAATAGTAAATTAAATTGCCGAGCGATACAAGGGGACTTATTGAGTAGAAGCTTAATCGCAAGATTTTTTGCTCTTTTTCAAAGTTTTAAAAGAGCTTGTTTATTTTCTCTTTGCATTTCTCGTTTCAAATCACGTTTTTTGAGTTTTTCTCGTTTTTCAAATTCTTGTTTTCCACGACCCAGACCAATGTTTAGTTTAATTTTATTTTTCACCAATTCAAAAGAAAGTGGCACCAACGTCCAGCCTTTTTTATCTGCGGCGGTTTTCAATTGAAAAATTTCTTTTTTACGCAGTAATAATTTGCGCGTTCGCTTGGGATCGTAATCAGTATTATCGGCAAATTTATAGGGAGTAATTTGGGAACCAATCAGAAACAGCTCATCGCCGACCGGTTTGACATAACTGCCACTCAAACTACCGCTTTTATTGCGTAGACTTTTTACCTCAGCCCCCAACAAAACTACCCCCGCTTGAGTAGTTTGGGAAATTTCATATTCGTGTCTGGCTTTTTTATTAATAAGTAACAACATACCTCTGGCAATATTATACCTTTGCTCTGACTCTCATTCTACCTTTACTAAAACATATAAAACATTTGATGTTAACTGTTGAAAATCAAATTGAGCATCAATCGGAAAAATTGGAAATAGAATCAGGAGAAAATTGGTGACATGAACAAAATATTAAAAGGAAATTTTGTAGACCAAAGAACCGCTGACCGCAAAAACAGCATCTTCAGTCAAAGAAGCGGCGATGGTATCAACGGTGGCTAGTGATTCGCTGACGATTTCTTTGAAGAAATTACCATCTTTGCTTAAAATTACCAAGCGCTCACGCGCGCGCTCCAATACAAATAAATATGTTGAATCAGGATGAGTAGCAATTATCAATTCTGAGTCAAAAGCGGTCGACAGGTCATTAACAGTAAAATTTTGTGGTTTGCCTTGAGTATATTTCAATAATTCTCCAGACTTGGTGGCGAGCCATAAATCACCATCAATAGTCATATCGGTAATGGTATTAAATTCTAAGTTTTGTTTATCTACTAGCCAACCGATGGGATCACTTAAACCTTCTGTATTTTTTAAATAACGATAAATATTTCTTTCTTCTGGATTGACAACATAAAGATAGGTGGCAAAAAAGCCCAACAAGTTGCCAGCTCGATCAGAATTGCCTTGTTCTTTCAACTGTGTTTGATCGCGAGTTTCTCCAGATAGATCATAAGCATGAATACCGTCCGCCAAGACGTAAATAATTTTTCCATTAACAGCAATTGCTCGGGCGACGCCGATATTTTCTAAGGGAATTTGAGCGGTTTGTTTGGTGTCTAAATCGAGAGTGACGATTTTTTGCCCAGCCGCATCCAGAGTAAACAAAGTATTTTCATTTAAAGCAATTTGTTGAGCTACAAAATCTGCTTCAGTGAGACGCAGATCAAAAAAGGGATTTAATGGTCCCGCCAGCTGAGTGCTGGTGATTGATTGCACAAAATCTTGAGTATCTTGATAATTTTGCTTGAGTCTTTTAAGAGCTTGAGGCTTGTCTTGATTGGTAGCAATCAATTCTTCTAAACCGAGAATTACTTCTTTGGCACTATCTCTGGCCACAATAGGATCACTTTCAGCGATACTTTGCGCGGATACTAATTGTTGTTCTAATTCACCAAGTTTGGGTTGGAGAGCCCGGATTTCTTGATTGATTTGATGCCTTTTCCAGAGAATTAGACTGGCTAGTAAGATAATTACCGTTCCAGCCATAACCCAAAAATTATAATTTGGACGTTTTGGCGGTTGGTCTAGCGAGCCCATTTTTGGTTGACTAGTACTGGGAGTAATATTTTTTATTTTTTTCCAAGCTTTTTTGATTAAAAGCAAAGCATTTTCCCGCCAAGACGATAGCTTAATTTTCTTAATTACTTGACCAAAGATTGCGGGATTAAATTTATTAAGCAATTGCTTGGGTTCTTCGATTAAATTAATGGTTTCTTTTGGTTCTATGATGCTATTTTCTACCCAAGCAAGGGCGGAGAGAGATGAGTTTTCCTGATTCTGCAATCGAGCCACTAACTGAGTAACCAAGCCTTCTGTGTCTTGTTGCAAAAGGTTTTTTAATTCAGGAAAAATTGCGGTGGCTTGTTGAGTGGCTAACACGAATAAATCGTCTGACACTCTAGATCCTTCAATGATTTTGAGATTTCCTTCAGAAGTCAAGATTTCTCCCACTCGATTTTGACGACGCAAAAATACCGATCCGCCGTGAGTGGCAATGACGTTTCTATCTTCATTTTGCAGAATGCAAGCTAATTGCAAACTGCAATCTTCTCGTCGTGCACTTTGTAATAAATCCAAAAGATCATTGTGTAGTTGAGCGCTATCGATGATTTTAAAATGAGTGATTTGTTCGGCTAATGTTTTGCCAACAGAATTAGCATTTTTGCCAATTACTGATAGAACGCACGTAAGAACGCGAGAGGGATGGGTAATTACTTGGGCCCAACCGTTGACCTGGGGCAGGCCGGTAATGGGTGTCACTTGTGCACTTGACACATTTTGATTATATAGTATCGCTGAAATTTTTGTGAGCAATTTTCAAATTATTTTTGACTAATCGGCCAGCGAGGTCGGCGGTCAAGTTTTTTGGCTGAGGTGCTTGGTTTTCTAGCTAAAATATATCCAGCCACAATGCCAATCATGGCGGCGTTATCGCCAGTCAATTTTTTGGAATAAGGTGCGCGAAAAGTGAGCTTTCGTGAGCGAGCTAGAGAACGTAACTTGGATCGTAAAGTTAGGTTGGCCGCCACCCCACCGCCCAACCATAATTCTTTGACGGTAACTTGATCAAGTAATTTTTCAAGCTTATACACAATGTGGGCAAAAACTCCTTCTTGCAGAGAAGCACAGAAATCATTAATTGTTTTTTTATCAAGTTTTTCTTCAACAATTAATCGTTTAATCAAACGCTTGGAGTGAGTTTTGAGTCCAGAAAAACTCATGTTGAAATTCTTAATATTGGTCATGGGGAGAGGAAAATCGAAGCGATTTTTATCACCCTTTTTAGCTAACTGCTCAACAATTGGTCCGGCTGGATAGCCCAGATTGAGTAAGCGACCGATTTTATCAAGACATTCTCCGGCGGCATCATCAACAGTTAAGCCTAATCGTCGGTATTGGCCGATTTTTTGATTAAGACAAACTCAGTGTGCCCTCCAGAAACAATAACACTCAAGGCAGGAAACTTAGGTTTGATAGTTTGATAAGTTTTTTTTCTAGGTTTAGCTTGAGCTAGAACTGATAGTGCGTGTCCTTCAATGTGGTTAACAGGAACAACTGGTTTGTGATGTTGTTTTCCTAAGTTGAGAGCTGTTTGTAAGCCTATTTCTAGAGATGGAGCCAAGCCAGGTCCTTGAGTAATGGCGATGGCATCAATGGCTGACCATTTTTCAGTTATTTTTCTTGGTAAGCCGGCTTGTCCAAGAGCTTTTTTGATGGTGGGCTGAATGTTTTCTTTGTGAGCTTGTTTGGCGGCGGTGGGGAAGACTCCGCCGTAGCGTTGATGGATTTGGGCCTGAGAGGCGATCACGTTGGAGAGCACCACTTGGCCCCTGACCACCGCCGCCGATGTTTCATCACAAGAAGTATCAATCGCTAAAATTAATGGTTTAGACATTCAAACTCCGTTCTTTGAGAGTAATTTTTCTAGATTCCTCATCGATTTCAGTGATGGTGAGCAATAAATTTGGCTCATTGGGCCAAAAATCCATGACCTGTTGCCACCACTCCACGGTTACAACATTGCCTGGTTTGAGTAATTGCTCCATCTGTAATTGCCTAAAATCTGCTGAAGTATCAATCTTCCACATGTCTAGATGATACAACTTTCCTCTAGTGCCATGGCGAGAAAAATCATATTCATGCAAATAAGTATAAGTTGGTGAAGTGATGGGCTCTGCAATTTTCAAAAATTGACCAATGCCTTGAGTGAAAACGGTTTTTCCCGCTCCCAATTCGCCATTTAAGCCAATAAGCAGTCCTTTTTTGCCAATCTGATCCCAATATTTGAGCATCAATTTACCAGCTAGCTCTCTAGTTTCCTGATCTGAAAAAGTAGTAAAAACCTGATCTTTTTCATTTTGCTTGCCACGTACAGTTAGCGGAGTTGAGAGGGTAGTATCAATGATGGTTGATGGTTCATTGCGAGGCAATTCTCCAGCATCGATTACCAGTTCAATCAGGGATTTTTGTTTGGCAGACAAATGATCGAAAATATCTGCAAGAGCATAGGGACGTTTCCTACCAGAAGCATTGGCCGAAGTGGCGGTAATAGGTTTGTCTAGTTTTTTGACTAATTGAATGACCAAAGGATAATCGGAAATTCTAATGCCCAGCGTGCCAAACTCTGATTCCACACCCGGAGCCACTCGTCCTGATCCTCGAGAAATAATGGTGTAGGGTCCAGGTAAAAATTGTTGATAAAGCTGGTTGGCTTGTTCGGTCAATTGAACGTATTGCTCAGCCATTTGTTGATCGGCAACAGCGATGGAAAGAGGCTTGCCCTCTCGACGAGATTTGTATTGTAAAAGTTTTTCGACAGCAATCGGGTTGGTTGCATCCACGCCCACGCCATAAACAGTTTCAGTAGGGTAGACGACCAAACCTCCATGGCGCAATACCTCAACGGCTTGCTTGATCGTGGCCTCGGCTGAGCCAGCAGTTAGTTTGATTATTTTCATCGCCAGTATTGTACCAGGCTAGCTTTAGATGATCATATTTGAGCAAACTTGAGTTTTAAATAAAAAACCCGACTTAGAAAGCAGTGCGATAGAGTATAATTAATCAACATGCAAAAAAGTCGTTTTATTAAAGTAGTTATACCTGACGGCCAGCAAGTTTTAACCAGAGAAGAAGATGTTTTGGATGAACAAGTGAGATTTGATCTTTATCGCAAAGAAAAGGAAATTCGGGAAATTTCTCAAATCCTCAAAAACTTAGCCATCAAAGGAACAGCTGAGCGACGTTGGTTGCGGGAAAATGAGGAATTGGCTACTGACTTGGTAGAAGAATTTGTTGAAGACTCTCTCTATAAATTGGATGGCGCACAAATGAATGGTGAAACTTTGGAACTTTCTGTAGAAGTAATGAGTAAACTGCGCGAAACACTTGGTTTGTTTCAGGCAGTAATTACCAGCGGTGAAGAGTTGGAAGCTTAACGCTTTTCCCAAACTCGCAAACTTGCGGTAGAATAAGGAGTTATGGAATTTGATCGATTGGTAGTTTCATTTTTTGTTGACGAAGTAGTCGGCGGATTTTTTATTTCCGTGCCGCCTGGTCACGTGGCCTGCGTCTACGATCGCGGTCGCGGTGTTTTGCCTAGAGTTTGGGGACCCGGTCTTCACCTCAAGATTCCTTTTTGGCAAGTGGCCAAGTTATTTAATGCTCAAGTTTTGGAATATTCCATAGATGCTAACTTTGATCTGTCTGTCAACAAAGAGGCTTTGGGTGATCAGCCGATTATGACCTCCACCAAAGACAGTAAAGATGTTTCCATTCAAGGCTCAGTTTTATTCAGAATTGATCGAGAGAATGCTCCAGAGCTTTGGGAGAATATTGGCGAAAACATGGTTTCCAAAGTCGTGCGACCTTTTTCCAGAAGTCGTATTTCTTCAGTAATCAGCGAATATACCCTAGATCAGATCAAAAATAATCGTTCACAAATTGAATCAATTATTCGCGATGATCTGAGTAAACATTTTCGCGATCGCGGTTTGAACTGTGAAGGGTTTTTGCTTTCTGAGGTAAGGGTTAAAAGATCTGGCGGCAAAGAACAAACGATTATTAGTGTCGCTCCCAATAAGCAAGAAGAGCAATCTACCGACTCCACGAAAGAATAATTTTCAATTTTCTCTCGGCTTGACAGAGTTTTATTTGTTCGTTATCATCACGGCTAATACAGTGCTAGCAAACGATGAGTCTGTCTGCTATTATGAGCACTCGTAAGGAATCTGTTTAATATTAATCAGCATCTATTCGAAAGGAATTTCATGAAAAATCTTAAAGCAGCCCAATTAAAACCTTTGGCAGGTTTCGTTCTAGTTGAACCAGCCCAGCCTGAGGAAAAAACTGCTTCTGGCATTATTTTGCCGGGAAGCAAAGAAGAAAAACCTCAATACGGAACGGTTTTGGCTTGTGGAGAGAGTGAATGTAATTCTTGCGGTGGTTGTGGAGATTGCGGAAGTTGTGGCGACTGCGATGGTTGTGGAGATTGCGGTGAGAAAAACTCAAAAAAATCCAAATCAAATAG
>JBDRPH010000016.1:0-2976 GCA_043827245.1 Minisyncoccota bacterium
GGGAAGAGGCCTCAAGAAACCGAAAAAAGAATTCTCAAAGAAGCAGATGGTGCCATTGAATTGTTGAGCATTTTAACCAACAAGGGAGTGCTGAAGGGTCACCAAGTTGTAGAAGTAGTGGAAAGCATCTTAGAAAATTGGCCAAATTTGACTGATTTACAATTACTGAATTTAAGGACTTGGAGCCATACTCGTTATGAAGAAGGCATGCGTGATTTAGAAATGGAGCTAAAGAAGAGGCTAGACAAGGCTCTTTCGAAAAAAAAGTCTCAATTGAATTAAATAAAGCGGTTTTCAACATCATTTGTCACGGGGAACTGGGGAAAAAATTGAGATTAATGAGAGTGTTGTGATATTGGAAATAAGTTCCCACAATGTCCACTAAGGGGATCAATTTTGATATAATAGTTTCATGTCATCAGGAAAACCAGAAAATTGGCCTACAAGTGCAGAGATCCAATTAATTGAAGAATCGTTTATGTGTACTGCTAGTGATAGGTGGCAAATCGCAAAAGAAAGCGGCCTCCCTCATGCATTTCTTGCAAGCATCAATCTTGATACTGATCCTTGGGCATCTACAACTATTCTTGTGCATAGAATATTTTCTTTCTATCAAAACCCAAACCAACAAACCCGATTTGTTCAAGCATTGCTTGCCTCTGCGCAAAAGGCAATTGATTCGAAGAAGTAAACAATATCTCAATGGGTTGATTCAATTCTACGAATTGCATAAAACCAATTCCCTACATAGTTCACTAGTATGATCAAAACTTAATTATTCATCCATCAAATCTTGCTATAATTCATTTTATGAATCCCATCACTCGCTATACCATCGCTTTTTTAGCTGGCCGCTTGGCACAAGCAGACAGCCAGGCACTAAGTATTTCTGGACCAGAAGGAAATAAATATTTTTCTGGAGAAGTAACTCCTTCTTACATCAATGTTAGTGAATCAAGTGCCGGTACGATTACTGGCTCTGGTAACAATAATTATTTTTCTAGAATCTCTGCCAGTAGTCAGGCAGAAGATTTTGAACTAAAAGTATCTGGCACTAGTTTTGAAGGTCGCGCAGATAGTGAAAGTTTTAAAGGCCGCGTTTCAGGTTCAGAAATAAAATTTGATTCTGGCGAAAATTACCGCTTACAATAAAAACAAGCAGCATCCATTTTATGAACTCAATCACTCATTATATAAGTTACAATAGCGTCCTATGGGATACACTCTTTCCTCCCAAGTAATTTGCTAATCTAAAAAATTTGATATACTGAGTAAAATATTTAGGCTGAAGGAATATATGCCACTAAAACTTGCTCAAAGAGAAATAGATAAAGAAGGTAAAGGTGGTCCGACTAGACATGTTTTTGGAGAGCGACATCTTACGGAGGAAATGATTCGTGATTTTAAAACAATAGCAATCATATTGCCAAAAACCAACTTAACTAATTCAGCTGAAACTGTGGGTTCTACATCGAAAGAAAGATTGGGTTAAAAGTCCACTATAAACTTAATAATTTCCAGATTTTAAACATCATTACCTCCCTGTCAGAAAGATATGATAAAGTACTCTCATGCCAGATAAATTTAATGCTACTTGGGTTTCTCATAGTTCTATCAGCGACTGGCTGAAATGTCCTAAAGCTTACTATTTGAAAAACATCTATCGCAATCCTGACACCGGTAATAAAGTGCAGTTGGCTTCTCCTTCTCTGTCGCTCGGCCAATCAGTCCATGAAGTGATTGAGAGTTTATCAATCTTACCGGTAAACAAGCGCTTTTCAGAATCACTACTGCAAAAATATGAACAGGCTTGGAAAAAAGTCAGTGGAAAAATTGGTGGTTTTTTTGATGAGCAAACCGAAGCCAATTTTAAACAACGAGGCGAAGAGATGCTAAAAAAAGTGATGGCTCATCCTGGTCCAGTTGGAGAGCTGGCCATTAAAATCAAAGAAGACTTGCCTCAATATTGGCTCTCTGAAGAAGATGAAATTATTTTATGTGGCAAAGTGGACTGGCTCCAATACTCCCCAGAAACTGACAGCGTGAAAATTCTAGACTTTAAAACAGGTGCCAAAAAAGAACGTGCCGACTCACTACAGTTACCAATTTATTTATTACTGGTCACTAATAGCCAATCAAGAACTGTGGCTGGCATGAGCTATTGGTATTTGGGATTAGCAGATAAGCCAGAATCGGTCGATCTTCCAGACTTGGCGGAGTCACACAACACCATTTTGAAAATTGCCAAAGAAATTAAACTGGCTCGCAAGCTAGAAAGATTCCGCTGTCCAAATGGAGAAGCCGGCTGTCCCATTTGCAAGCCTTTTGAAAAAATTGTAACTAAAGAAGCAGAGTTTGTCGGTACCAATCCTACTTATCGACAAGACATTTTTGTTCTACCCACACTCCAAGAAACACAAGAAGAAGATAGTTATATTATTTAATCATGTTTAAAGATTTTGACCGACGATTAGGAATTATTTTTGCCATTCAAGTAACTGAGGTATTGGGGTTTTCGCTCATCTTGCCCTTCTTGCCATTTTACGCCTTAGAATATGGCGCCACTCCTTTTACAGTGGGAATGATCTTGACTGTATTTTCTCTATTTCAATTTATTTCCGCCCCCATCATGGGCTCACTGAGCGACACCTATGGCAGAAGACCCTTGCTGTTGCTTTCGCAGTTTTCCACTTTTGTCGGCTTCTTGGTTTTGGGGTTTGCCAATACCTTGTGGTTAATTTTTCTCTCTAGAGCCATCGATGGCTTGTTGGGTAGCAACTTCACCATTGCTCAAGCTTATATTAGCGATATTACTTCCACAAAAAATCGCAGCAAAGCTTTTGGTCTGAGCGGAGCGGCTTTTGGCTTTGGTTTTTTGATCGGGCCAGCGATTGGTGGCTACCTCTCTCGTTTTGGCTACTCAGTGCCTGCTTACCTCGCGGCCGGCATTTCCTTACTTAGTATTCTGCTAACTTA
>JBDRPH010000017.1:0-3705 GCA_043827245.1 Minisyncoccota bacterium
TCTGCCGCCGGCCGGTACTTTTTCCTACCCTTGGGCTGGCGCGTGCATGAAAAAATCAAAAAAATCATCAAAGAAGAAATGGATGCGGCCGGCGGTCAAGAAATGATCTCACCCGTACTTCATCCTTTGGAACTGTGGGAAGAAACTAATCGCACTAACTCAGTGGGCTTCGAACTAATGGGCGTTGAGGATCGACGTGGTGCCAAGTTCGCTCTGGGTGGCACTGCTGAAGAAATGTTTGTGGATGTAGTCCGCAAATTTAATCTTACCTACAAAGATCTTCCTTTCAATATTTACCAATTTTCTACCAAATTTCGTGATGAAATGAGGGCGCGGGGAGGGCTACTGCGTGTGCGAGAATTTGTGATGAAGGATGCCTATTCTTTCCACTCCGATGAAAAAGATTTTAAAAAAGAATATCAATCAATGGCCAAAACTTACGCCAAGATTTTTTCCCGGCTTGGATTGAAAACTTTACAAGTAGAAGCAGACAATGGTTACATTGGTGGTGAATACTGTCATGAATTCCAAGTTGAATCACCCATTGGTGAGGGCAGATTTTTTGTCACTGAGGATAAATCTTATAGCGCTCATGAAGATGTGGCCATTTTTCTCAAAGAAAATAAGAATATCAAAGAAAAAATGAAGCCTTACAAAGAGGTAAAAGCTGAACGAGGCAACACCATGGAAGATGGAGTGAAATTTCACAAATTGCCGCTTTGGCAACAAATCAAAGACGTACTGTATGTCAATGAAAAGAATGAATTTATCTTAGCCGTTATTCGTGGTGATTTTGATGTCAATGAAGTTAAGTTGTTACACCTTTCCGGTTCATACCAATTGCGATCTGCGACTGAAGAAGAAATTAGAAAATTGGGCAGTGAGCCTGGTTTTATTTCACCCGTGGGATTGGAGGGCAAGGTTAGGATCGTGGCTGATGATTCATTGCACACTATTCGCAACGCCTACGGTGGGGCTAATAAAAAGCACCTAGATGCTATTAATATCAACATTGATCGTGATTTTAAGGCTGATGTAGAGGGAGATATTGCCATGGCTCAAGAGGGCTTTTTAACAGGCAAAAATCGCAGTCCCTTGCAAGAAAAGCGCGGCATTGAAGTCGGCAACATTTTTCAACTGGGCTATCACTATAGCAAGCGGATGAAAAATGCCACTTTCATCGATCAAAATGGTAAAGCCAAGCCTTTTTACATGGGTTGCTACGGCATTGGCTTGGGTCGCACCATGGCCACTATTGTAGAAAAATATCATGATGATCAAGGCATTGTCTGGCCCGCTAGCATCGCTCCTTTTCAAGTGCACCTCATTTCACTCAAAGATACTGCCAAACAAGCTCAGCAGCTGTACGATCAATTAACAAAAGCTCAAATTGAAGTGCTGTGGGATGATCGTGATGAATCTCCTGGTAGAAAATTTGCCGTTGCTGATTTAGTTGGGATCCCAGTGAGATTGGTCATTTCTGCACGAACCGGTGGCAAAGTGGAATGGAAAAACCGAGCCAGTAATAAAACTGAGTTGCTAACAATGACCCAAGTTATCAAAAAACTGAGTGTCTAAATTTCATGAACCGCACTTATAAAAACCTGGTATTCACCAAACACGCACTCACTAGACTGGCTGATCGGTCAATCACCCAAGATGCAATCTATCAAGTAATTGCGACCCCCGATCAATCAAGTAAACAGCAAGCTAACACTAAATTTATTCGCACCATCAACAATCGCTTAATTCACGTTGTGGCAAGTCCAATTAAAAATCACCGTTGGTTGATTATTTCTGTTTGGGTGAGGGGAGAGGAAGATCGCGTGCCATTCATGTGGCGATTGTTAACCTTACCTTTACGATTGGTTTGGAAAATGCTGCAATCTTTTTGGAGATATTCAAAAAACTAATTTATTTTAAATCCGCAGAAACTGCTGGAAAAAGGTGAACCTATAAGGAAATATCTGCGCTTGGTTTAAAAAAATTATAGAGTGAATTATCAATCTTTTTTGGCCTTTGATTTTTTCCCAATCAGAACATATATTACTGCATACATCCCGGTGAGGACCCCACTGCAACACTCCCCCAAGGACGTTGTGGTGGGAGTCTGTTTCCGGGATTTTCTTGTATAATGTCCTCATGTCCGAATCACGTCCACTCATTGTTACTCATCATGCTCCAGATTTAGATGCCATCGCTGCCGCTTGGCTGTTGAAAAAATTTGATGCTCAGCATTTTGCCGACGCCAAGATTGCTTTTGTCAGTCCCGGTAAGCAAATTAGTTTGGCGGAGGCAGAAGAGTATGGCAGTCAGTTACATGAAATTACTTATGTTGATACTGGTGGCGGTAAGTTTGATCATCATCAATCAGAAAAAGCCCAGCAGCGAGTTTGCGCCACTAGTTTGGTCTACGAGCATTTATGCGAAGTTCACCCGGAACTCAAAGATGATACCGCACTGCAAAATATTGTTGAATTAACCAATCAGGTTGATCACTTTGAAGAAGTTTTCTGGCCAGAAGCCCAAAGTCCTAGGTCTCTTTTCATGATTCAAGAATTAATTAAGGGTGCTGAATATACCGATCCTCATAATGACGACTCTCAATTGCATTTTGGTTTTCAATGTCTAGATAACGCTTACGCTAGCCTCACCCAACACTTTAAAGCTCTGGAAATTATTCGCCGCAAAGGACGAGAAATTGAGATCCAGGGAGGCAAGGCTCTCGTTCTTCTGACTCGCAATGACGATACTATAAAAGTTGCTCAAAAACAGGGTTTTTTATTGGTGGTTCGCAAAGATCCAAAACTGGGACACGTGCGTATTAAAGCTCGACCGGATGCCCCTTTTAACTTGGACGAGTTGGAAAAAAGAATTCTGGCAACAGATCAAAAAGGAACTTGGTTCTACCACGGTAGTGGCAAAATGTTGCTCAACGGCTCGCTCAAAAATCCCAGCCAAATTCCCAGTCCTTTGACAGTCGAACAGTTGGTAGTTTTAATCAAAGAAATCTACGGTTAATTATTTTTTGGTCAAATAACAACCAATAAAACATCAATCAAACTGCCATTAAGAAATAAACCTGACAAGTGATCAAGAGTAAGTTACAATACACCCCTGTTATAAACTAAACATAGGGAAGGGAGGTGAGAAATATGGCCATCGTAGTTAAAGCCAAAAAAGGCGACTCTACCAACGACGTCATTCGTAAATTCAAAAAAGCGAGTGTGGCTTCTGGTATCGTGCAAAAAGTGAAAGACAGTCGTTACTTTAAAAAACCTTCCAAAATTAAATCAGAGAAAACTGCTACTCGCAGTCGTCTTAAAAAACGCTCTCGTTCACTAAAGAAAATGAAGAACATTTCTCCTCAAGTTTTGATCAGAATGAATCAGAAACTAGGTAGTTCTTAATTTTTCAATTAGTCTCAATTAATTTTTTGATTTTCGACGTGGCTTAATTCTAGCCTTGACGACGAATTCCCATTGGTCGCCATCGCTCGTGTCGAAACTATGAGAGTTAGTCATAGAATAATAATTGACCAAATGATTGCTGAGCGTTTCTTCTAATTCTTTTTGTTGTTCACTTAAATCACCGATCTTGGCTTTCAAGGTCATAGATTCCGGATTAGACTGCATCTGAGATTTGCGATCTTTAACTTTAAGTGAGTGAGCCTCCATCTCCGCTTTAGCTTCTGACAACGCTGGA
>JBDRPH010000018.1:0-15522 GCA_043827245.1 Minisyncoccota bacterium
TGTCAATCTTAAACAAACTTTTGGCTATATTTTTCCAGAGTTAGCAGAACAATCTGCTTTGTTTTTTATTGTTTTAATTGGAGTAATTTTAACAATTGGACTAAAAATAAGTCGTCGAAAAATTAGAGAAAGTTTTTTTTCTCTATTCTTAATCTGGCTTAGTCCTGCATTATTTCTAACGATAGTTATTCAAGAAGCTCCTCCTATTTTTTCAAGAGCTTACCTATTCGTCATTATTCCTTTTTTATTTATTTGGGTTGGAGCGCTCTTGGGAAAATTAAATCAAAAAATATTTCTACTAATCACAATTTTGCTATTATTTTCCTTAATTTATCCCCAACTAAATCTATTCCAAACCAAAAATGAACCAACAAGTGTTGAAAGAACTAATGCCACAGTTGTCGCTCTTTTAGAAAACGCCCAGCAAAGAAATTTACAAACAACTAACTTAGATTTGCTAGCTATCAGTGACTATGATCCTTATGGTTGGGAAACTTCTTATTATTGGTATACGTTAGAAAAAATGACTGATCAGCACCTGGCAAACATCGATTTAGAAACTAGCAAAGCTGTCCGACTTTCAACTGCTCCATTGGAGACTCTGTATGTAATTTGCCATAATATCAATAATGATTTTAAATTAAGCGATTGCTTAAATAGCTTCGAGGAAAAAATCCAAGGAAAACATTTCTGGAAAAAATTTAATCTGGAAGAAATAATTGACTTGCCACAAAATCCGATTCTAGTGATGACTCCCGAATAAAAAAATTTAGTCCATTTTATTGCCGCCAATCAAGAATTCCTCCTTTACACTCGTCTCTTCTATAATCTATGCTTATAATCGATAAATACCAGAAAGAAAAATCTGATTCATGATTAACGTTATTGGTTCCACACCCCAGCCCACCAGTCCGTTACCTCCAGAATTGCCAAGTGATCTTCCAGAGCAAGCTGCTACACAACCGGCAAATGCTCCTATTGCTGAAGAACCAGTGTCAACCGCTCTAGAAAGATCCGATCCAAAACTAAACAAACCTCCACGCAAAAAAAATAAACTATCAAAAAATACCATCATCGCTGGAATAGGATTGTTAATTATCATAATAGGTGGAGGAGTTGGTTTATATCTTACTCAAATCAATCAAGATGTTCGTCAACAGGCTTCCGTCTTATATAGCATTCCCCAAGGGGGAGGTTGTGTAGAAGATAGTGTTTGTGTGACTGGACTATGTATAGATAACATATGTGTTCCATCAAGTGGTGGCGCTTATCAAGAATGCTCTCCTGGTTATGTTTTACAAGTTGATCAGTGTGTTCTTATTACTGGAGGACGGACAGGAGATGCTTGCGCTATAAATGCTAATTGTATATCTGGTTTAATTTGTTCGGCAGATAAGATTTGTGTTAGTGACACTGTTACTACAACTGGTGGAATAGCAGGAGACGCTTGCGCTACAAATGCTAATTGTATATCTGGTTTAATTTGTTCGGCAGATAAGATTTGTGTTAGAAGCACTACTACTACTACTACTACGCCAACTATTCCAACTACTCCAACTACGCCTACCACTCCAACTATTTCGCCCACGGTATCCCCAACCGTATCACCGGGGATATCACCAACCGTATCACCAACTGTATCACCAACCGTATCCCCAACCGTATCACCAACTGTATCCCCAACCGTATCACCAACCGTATCCCCAACCGTATCACCAACCGTATCCCCAACCGTATCACCAACTGATGAACCAACTGATGGAACTACCGATACTCTCGCTGATGCCGGAATAACCAGTAGTACTGACGGCACCACTGGAGATCAACCAACTCTTCCCAGTGCTCTACCCTCTACTGGACCAGAGGATTGGCTTAAATACTTACAGATCGGCCTAGGTACTTTGGGTATTGGTGCATTACTATTGCTCTTCCTATAATTTAAGGATTTTTATTACTTCCAATGTAATTCAATCTGGAATTTAATTAGACTTGACCTGCCCCAAGAAAACTATGTATGCTAGAGAGTGTTACTTTCTTTTTTAAATAAAACGTAAATGCCCACGACCATCACTCCACCACCTTCTTTGAAAAAAAATTGGTCATTGTTGCTCGGAATAGCAATGCTGGTCGTACTCTTACTTGGGGCAAGTGTGGGACTGTATCTCACTCAAATGAATCAAGACGTTCGTCAACAAGCTTCCAATTTATATAGCATTGTTTCGTCTGGAACCAGTATTGCAGGAGAAACTTGTGCTTCAACTGCTGATTGTATATCTGGTTTAGCTTGCACGGCAGGTATTTGTACTAGTTCTTCTACCTCTTCTACTAGTGGAACCAGTATTGCGGGCGAGCCTTGCGCCTCAACTGCTGATTGTGTATCTGGTTTAGCTTGCACGGCAGGTATTTGTACTAGTTCCACTACTGGTGGAACCAGTTATCCTTCAGGTGGTAGCGTGGATAATAGTTCTTGTTATCACAGACCAGGAATTGAAGACGATATTGTGAGTAGTTGTCCTTCTGGTTGTAGTGAATATGCAGATCATTGCGTAGACACAAGGTGCGTGGGAACAGATAGGTGCCAGATTTGGATTTTTGATTGTATGTCAAATCCTACTACTTTTTGTACTGGGCCTAATGGAACATATCAGGTGCAGAGAATTCGTTATAACACCTGTGAATATGATCCTACCTGCGACAACAACCCGACTCCAACACCAACGCCTACCCCAACTCCAACACCAACGCCAACACCTACCGGACCACAATGTCTCAGCATCCAGATGTTTGATCCCAATAGTGGCAATCCTATTTTATTAACTGGCAAGGATGATGCCAATTTTGTACCTGGTGAAACCACAGTTAATTTTGTCTGTTCTGCCAACATGCCACTAGGTGATAACCTTTTTTATGGTTTCAGAATTTGGGAACCATGCGGTAGCGATAATCATGACTCGCCTCTAATGATTAGGTCTAATAGTTGGGGTATTAGTTATGACATCGAACGAGCTGGTAAATATGCTGTGCAATGTGCTATTTGCTATGGAGAATCACGTGGTAGTAGAGGTGGAACAATCCTTCTTTGTAACGACTGGGAACCTTATACACCAACTATTTGTCAATAAATAATCAAAATTAATGGAAAATACTTATCAAAATCCACCAGCCAACCAAACTCCGACACCAATGGATGGTTCAACTCCTGAGCAACAAGAGTTCGCTAAACGTTATACCAAGGAGCAGGCTATTCCTCCACAAAAACCCCCGATAGCAAAAACAATCTGGACAATCTTAGCTTTAATCTTATTTTTTGCTCTTGGCCTGGTCGGTGTATTAATTGCTCAAAAACAATATTTAAGCCAAGAACCAGTAGCTCCTAACGCGCCTCAGTCTCAACCAGAAGCCAATATCGTCAAACCGGCAAGCTGTACTCTAACTTTTTGGGTTCCGAAACCTGCTCCAGAACCAAGTGAGTGCGGTTCCACTCCTTGCACCGTCGATGATGATTGCGCTGGTGATTTAATCTGCGTGGCCGCTGACGATGGAGAAGATTACTGTGCTATAGAAGAATATGAAGAAGCTTGTATTGCTGATCCTACAGTTGCCAACTGTTGTGAAGAACCAATTGTTGAACCTAATGAGTGTGGCTACACTCCTTGCACTGTCGATGATGATTGCGCTGGTGATTTAATCTGCGTGGCCGCTGATGATGGAGAAGATTACTGTGCTATAGAAGAATATGAAGAAGCTTGTATCGCTGATCCTACGGTGGCTAACTGTTGCGAGGAGCCAGGAACTACTCCAACCCCAACGCCTACACCAACCCCAACGCCAACGCCTACACCAACCCCAACGCCTACACCAACTACCTCTACCACCAGTGGCCAACCAGAATATCCAGAAGAACTATACCAAACTGGCCCAGCTGAATGGCTAAATTACCTGCAGATTGGTTTAGCTAGCCTTGGAATAGGAGCTCTCCTCTTATTGATACTTTAATTTAAATGATTTTACTGAAGCTGTTTTTACAAACCCTCTCGGGTTTTTACTGAACATCCGTTATAATTCCTATTATCAATGCGTGCGTAGCTCAATTGGTTAGAGCACCAAGCTTATACCTTGGCGGTTCTAGGTTCAAGTCCTAGCGCACGCACATAGAATAAATTAGAATAACCTCTTATGAAATTTGTCAAATCTTTTCTAAACAAGCTTAAAAATCTCTGGCAAACCAAACGCTGGTTGATTATTAGTATTTTAATCATTTTGTTGGTTGCTGGTCGCTTTGTTTTTGTTAAATCTCAAAATCAAGAAAAACTCACTTTCGTTTCCCCAACTAGAGAAAATTTAATTAAAACATTAGAGGTCTCAGGATTAGTGGATGCTAAAGAGAAAGCCTCTTTGCGTTTTCTAGCCGGCGGAAAAGTTATTTATCTAGGAGCTAAAGAGGGCGATCAGATAAAAAAATGGCAAACTATTGCTCAAATTGATGCCGCCAGTGCCGCTAATAGTAAAGAAAAGTATCTGAATCTTTACTCTAAGGAACGACTGGATTGGGATCAGCAACTTGCTGACACTGAAGATAGAGCTATTGACCAAACAGAACAACGCACTGTAGATAAAAATCAGTTAGATCTGGAAAACACGGTTTTAGATCTGGAGTTGGCGGCCATCACTGTATCTAATACCGTGATGTCATCACCAATTAATGGTATTTTGGTTCAATCTCCAACTAATGTAACTGGTGTGCAATTACTAGCAACTGATTCTTTTCTTGTGGTCAACCCTGAGACACTTATTTTTAGAGCATTTGTTGATGAGGCAGATATTTCCCTGGTTCAAGCTAACCAGTCAGCCGCTATTAATTTAGATGCATATACTGATGAGGATATTGATAGTTCTGTGAGTTACATTGCTTACCAAAGCACCTTATCTGCTAGCGGAACGGTGTTTGCCGTAGAATTACCCATCGATCGAATTGATAGTTTGAATAAATATCGACTGGGAATGAATGGCGATGTCAGCATTAAATTAGAAGAAAAATCAAATGCACTAGTTATTCCTTTAATCGCCACTCGTGAACGTGATGGAAAAATTTATGTTGATCTTCGTACTGGTGAAAATACCTATGAAGAACGGGAAATCACTACTGGATTAGAAACAGATGAAAAAATAGAGGTTTTAGCTGGCTTGTCAGAATCTGACGAGATTCTATTACCTGAATAAATTGATTAACCAACCCAATGCAATGCCTCAAAATAAACGCTCAAGCAAGTTAAAAAATATCAAGAAAACTCATTCGACTGTCTTGGAACTAAAAAACGTTTCCAAAATTTATCAAGTCGGCACTCAAACCATTCATGCTTTAGATGATATTTCTTTGACCGTCAAACAAGGAGAGTTTCTTTCAGTCATGGGGCCTTCTGGTTCAGGAAAGTCTACTTTCTTGCAGGTGGCTAGCATTCTATCCACTCCCACCTCGGGTAGAATTTTGATTAATGGTAAAGACACAAGCAAATACAATGAGGTAGAACGCGCCCATTTAAGAAACAAAGAAGTCGGTTTTGTATTTCAAACTTTCAATTTATTGGCTAAAACCTCTGCTCTTGAAAATGTAGCCTTACCCCTGGTTTATGCTGGTGTAGATGAAGCCACTCGCCGCCAGAAAGCTCGGGAGATTCTAGAAAAGCTTGGCCTGGGAGATCGTTTGGATAACGGCCCCTCTCAGCTTTCTGGCGGCCAACAACAGCGAGTAGCCATCGCACGCGCATTAGTCAATAATCCCGCTATCATTTTTGCTGATGAGCCAACGGGAAACTTGGATTCAAAAAGTGGTGAAGAAGTCAAAGCAATCCTCAAGCAACTCAACCTAGAAGGAAAAACCATCATCATGGTTACCCATGAGCATAACATCGCTAAAATTGCCAAAAAACACATTTCTTTAATTGATGGAAAAATCGTCAATGGAAAAATTAAATCATGAAAATGAATTTTAAAAATACTTTTTTAATTGCCATCAAGGCCATTGCTGTAAATAAGGGACGCACCATACTTACCATGCTGGGAGTGATTATTGGGGTGTCTTCCGTCGTATTACTCACTTCGATTGGCGCTGGCCTACAAGCTTACATTAGTGATCAATTCGCTAGTTTAGGAGGCAACATTATTTTTGTCTCTCCAGGCAATCCTTTTGGTGAAGGCTCTGGATTCTCTGGCGAGAGTAGCATGATTGAGAGTACTAAACCGGTCTTGAAACGATCTTATCTCAACCAGGTATTGCGTGATAATCGAGGAATAGTTAAAGACGGAGTAGCCAGTGGCTTTAGTACTGGTGAAGCCAAGTATCGTGAAATCACCAAACGAATAACTCTCTATGGAGTAACAGCCAATTACGGTGAAGTGTTAAAAATGGAAACTGCCAAAGGCGAGTGGTTCAACGAAGCCTCAGAATCCAGAAGCGAACGAGTGGTTGTATTGGGTGACGGCATTGCTGATGAGCTATTTGGCAATATTGATCCTGTAGGCAAGCGCATTCGCGTGGATAGTCGTACTTACACCGTGCGAGGAGTGCTTGAAAAACAAGGCGCTAGTTTTGGAGGACCCGGCTTTGATAACTATGTTTATCTGCCTCTCAACACCCTGTTTGATGATTTTAATACTGAGTTAATTGATTCACTGACTTTTGAAGCTGTTGACCAAAATGATATTGAGCTGGCAAAAGCTGGAGTAGAAAAAAGTCTAAGTAAATTTTTGGATGAAGATGAGTTCACAGTTTTTGATCAAGCTCAATTATTGGAAACGATTAATAGTATTCTGGGCACTTTGACCGTTGCACTAGGCGGTATTGGAGCAATTTCTTTAGTAGTGGGCGGTATCGGCATTATGAACATCATGCTGGTATCAGTGACTGAGCGTACCAGGGAAATCGGCTTGCGCAAAGCCTTGGGCGCAACGCCCAATCAAATTTTATTCCAGTTCTTAATCGAGTCCGCTTTATTATCGATAATTGGAGGATTGATTGGTTTACTAATCGCTTATTTAGGTTCTTTGGCTCTACAAGTTTTCTTCCCAGCTAAAGTTACCATGGGAGCAGTTTTCTTAGCTTTTGGTGTCTCCGCGGCTGTAGGAATTATCTTTGGCGTAGCTCCCGCTAGAAGAGCCTCTCGTCTCTCCCCGATTGAAGCTCTGCGCTACGAGTAATTTACATAAGTAAACTGCGCTATACTTAAGAAATGAAAAAGAGAATTTTTACCCTTTTGATTATTGTTGGTTTATTAGTGGCTGGATATTTTTATTTTATTCGAAATAGTTCAGTGGCAGATAAAGCCAAAGCCGCAGTGGAAATCGATGCTCTTCAGGGAAACATTGGTCAACAATTTGCTATTTTATCCTCTCGCGCTCAAGAAATTGGCAATCAGGCTAAAAATGTGTTGGGTAGCAGTATTCAAGTTGACGAAGACAGTCCCAGTATTCAAGAAAAAGCCATCAACTACGGCCAATATCTCTACTGCAAACAAGTGGTGGAGAGCTATGAAACCAACCAATAAACTAGAAAAGATGCTCTGTTAATTTTTGAGGTGCGTCGCCCGTCTTAGCTATTAGCGTTTTTTTAACCAGCGGCAAACTTGCTAGTTTGTGCTGAACGATTTTCTCATACTCAGGCAATGTCAGTACGTGAACATTAAAACCAGTATTAATCGTAAAATACGCTGGAATCCCCTCATTTCTCAGTTGCTCAACTGCTTTCATAACTGCGATTGAGCCCGGTAGCAAAACAATAATTGGAGGCACGCTGGTTAATAAGATGGAATGAAATTCTAGAGCCTCTGCCTCTACCAACTCTCCCAATTTGATAAAGTTTTTATCAGCAATAGCTTGCTTGACTTGCTTGATCTTGCCAGGTAAATTTTGCTGACGAATCCGATAAAAAGGACTAGATTGAGCACTAGCATGCCCCTCAGTAGAACTAATTGTTTTTTTCTGCTCACTAACCACTGCTACTACATCTCTGATATCCCAGTGATCATGTGGGTAAAGCGTTTCAGAAAAAGAACTTGCTGAATTTTCTCCACTGTGCCACTCCACGAAACCACCACAAACACATCGACAGGCTGTGCCCGAACCTTGACGGGCTAGAATGCTTAACTCTTTATTTGATAAATCCAAACCAATTGCTAAAACAGCGGCATAAGTCAAAGCCGCCATACCAGAACCAGAGCTGGAAAGTCCTGTATCAGCTGGAAAATTATTTTGGGAAAAAACTTGGGCTTTAAGAGTAACATCTGCTTGGCTTCTGATTAAATCAAGCTGACGAACAACTCGCCGGTATTGCTTTGAATCACTAGGTAGTTCTTCATTATTTAAAACAAATACATCTTTTACTAGGTTTTGCTGAAACTCAACTGTAGTAATTGTATCGAGTCCCGACAGAATCATTGATAAACTATCATTTTCTGGCAAACGAAGAATCTCATCTTTTTTACCCCAATACTTTATTAGAGCTATATCACTAGAGGCTTTGACTGTAACTTTTTCCATTAATTTAATTCTATTCTAACGCCAGGGGCGTTAACTTTTACATCTAATATTTTTGCTCCAGCTTGTTCGAGTGCCTCCCTTACTTGAGAAAAGGTTGACCGCTCGGCAATGGCGAGCACACAATCTCCTCCACCTGCACCAGAGCAAGTAGCGCCATATGCTCCAGCTTTTTCTGCTGCTTCAACCAATTTTTCGATTTTAATATTACTAACCTCTAGCTCCCGAGCGGCTTGCTGAGAGCGTTGAAAAAATTTGCCAACTGCCGGCCAATCCTTTTTTGTTAGAGCGGTTTCTAAACCTAGAGCAATGGCATCTATTTCTTTAAATACCCTGCCAATTTTTTGTGGATGACGCTCGTGGAGTGAGTTAACAACTCTCACTAAAGTTGGCGTATCTGCTTTTTCTCCAGTGTAAGCAATAATCAGGGGCAAACCACTGATTATAATCGGCTCAATTGTTTTGGCCGGCTTAACGTAGCGCAGGGTCCCTCCCCAAATAGCTGCTGCCAAATCATAACCAGAACCTACTCCCTGAACCTCTAGAACTGCGTGATAAGTTAGATCAAACAATTCTTTGTTTGATATTTTTAAACCATATAGTTCCATGAGTGCTTTGGCAAAAGCAACCGTCACAGCACTGCTAGAACCAAAACCATAGGACGCAGAAAAATCACTGGATGTAGTCACAGAAATGCCTGTTGATTGAGGATGTTTTTTTAAAAAGTTCTTGTAAAAAGTTTCAATAAAACGCACTGACTTTGGTAATTGATCTGTTCCAAGAGCCGACAATTGCTTGGAATAATCAGTCAAACCTAAATCAGGAGCTTGAAGATGAAACCAATCGCTATTGTTTTTTGCCACCGTGGCTCTCAATCGCTGATCGACAGCTGTTGCTACGGTGGAATAACCATGAACCACTGCATAACCAATTGAAAGCATTAATTTGCCTGGGGCGGAAGCGGTAACTGCTGGAAAATTGGTATTCATAAAAATTTTCTATTAATTAAAGACCTTAAAATATTGCCATTTTTTTGATTTAAGGAAATCTTCAAAAGCTGGATCTTGATGAGCTGCTAATAAATAACCCGAACCATTTTTTATCCCGCCAGCACCAGTGATTTTAGCAACAGCACCCGCTGTTTGGATAGCTTGAATCATGACTTGGGCTTTTTCCCCCACCACTCCCAATTCTTCTAATAATAAGTGATTCTCTTGGATGAGAGCAAAGGGGAAAACTCCGTCTTCCAAAAATTCTCCACTCTTTTCTGTAAGCTTACCAATTTTTTCAAGCAAATCTTTTTTCTTTGGCTGAGCTTGTAGGGCTTCGGCTACTAAACTTACCATTTCTTTAGTAGATTCATCGGCTGCACCAGAGTAAATAGCGTAAAGTGGTGTGACTGATAGAATTTTTTGAGCCTGTTGATTAAGACTCTCATAGCAATAGGTTTTATTTTGTTTTTGAAAATATAAATACTTATTGAATACCACCACAGCCGCGTCTACCCCACTTGGATTTCCATGAAAAATTGTCTCGCTCCGTTGGATTAATTCAAATAACTGCTGTTTGGAAACAGTCAAAGAAAAATAATTTGCTAAAGCACTGAAAAGTGCTTTGGAGTAAGCAGCAGAAGATCCTAAGCCCGATTTGCTAGGTAGATCACTAGTAATTTGATAATCAAGTTTTTTTAATTTTTTTAATTCAAGCCTAAATTCTTGAGAAAAAATGCTTAACAGTTTCAAAAATAGATCATCATGATTGACGATTTGCCCCTCACGAATGCTGACCGTTATTGTTTTATTAATTGGACCAGCAATCATTGGATAACCATATACTCCTGCATGCTCACCAGAAAAAATAATTTTCCCATTAGCTGAAGCATAGACTTGTTTTGGCATAAATATTTAGCAATTTTAATTGCGTAGGAAATAATTTTAACTGCTAAATAAGTCGAAAAACCTGATAAAAATCATGCAAATATGGGAGTTATTTTACGAAGCTAAAATTTACAATCTTGCTCTAATAGAAATTTCAGCTTCGACCATTTCTCTGTCTTTACCATATTTTAGGCGGGAAAGCTGTTTAATCATCTCTGCTAGCTTGGGATTCATCTGAGCCTTAATAGCGTCCATATCTTTTTCTAGTGACATACTGAAAGCCGATACTGGCTCGTTATTCACAATTGTTTTGATATAAACATGATATTTTTCTACATTAACCAAGTCTGTTTCGTTGAAAACTGGTGTAAATTCGTGCTGAAGGAAATTGGCATCAGTCACACCAATGCGGAAAGAGATAATGGTGCCAACGTTACCAAATACGGCGTTTTTGACTTCCTCATCAATTTGACCGATAAACTGATTGGCCACAATCAAATTGAGTTTATATTTTCTAGCCTCTGAAAGAATGGTGGCAAAGTCTTCCGTAGCATAATTTTGGAACTCATCAACATAAAGGAAAAAGTCAGTTCGCTGATCCATGGGAATATCTTGTCTGCTCATGGCGGCGGTCAAGACTTTCGGAACTAGAATTAGACCAAGAAACTTGGCGTCTTCCTCACCCAAAATACCCTTGGAAAGATTGCATAAAATGATTTTTTTCTCATCCATCGCTTTGCGGAAATTGAAAGCACTTTGAGGTTGACCGATGATGTTTCTCATCGTCTTATTGGTCACAAAACGACCGAACTTAGAAACAATATAATCCAAGACTTCTGACTTATGGAAGTCGCTGGTTTGAGCAATCTGATCTGTCCAGTAACGTTTCACTACTGGGTCTTTGACATAAGGCAAAAGTTCTTCAACAAACTTTTGATCAGTCAGCGCCCGAACTAATTCAATAAAAGTAGAACCTTCCCGCGACATAATCGTCAACATAGCATTTCTGATCGCGTGCTCAAATCGGGGACCAATAATACCAGTGCGGTGCGGGTCGTATAGTTTGTACATCAAACCAATAATGGAACTTACCACAAAATGCTTCTGTTCTTCGAAATCTGCTTCCATCATGTTTAGGCCCATTGGTCGATCTAAATCAGATGGATTGAAGTAAATAACGTCTTCTGCTCGCTCCGGTGGCATTAATTGCAGAATATCTTCTATAAATTCACCATGCGGATCGATGGCGCACACACCCTCGCCTTTGATAATGTCCTGCATGATCATTTCTTTCAAGAATTCAGACTTACCAGTGCCAGTTTTTCCGATGATATACATGTGACGCTGACGATCCTTGAGCTTCATGTGAACGTCGCGCACTTCTCCACGATAAAGTGATTTTCCTAGGAAAAGACCCTCTGTAGGAATTTGGTGTGGAGCGGGGGCATTCTTAGCTCTCAGCCATTTAATATGATGTGTCTCTACGGTTTTATTGGGAAAGTGAAAAATAGTAGCCAACTCTTCAGTATTCAAAATTGAAGTACCAATGCCGAACAGTGGCATGTAACGATAAATAAAATCAATCATAAAGAGGTGTTTAATGTAGAAACGTAAACGATGAAGTTGATTGTAAGTAGAGGAAAATTGAGCAAAGGTGCCATCAATATTACTTAAATGCGACTGGGCGGTTGAATCTTGAGATGAAGATACCACTACTCTAATTGAGGTTCTAAAGCCCGGTTTTTCTACTTTGGTAGACACTGCCTCCATCTCTTTAGGATCGTGACCATAGGTTGCTTTTTGAGGGTCGGCTTCTCGTTTTTTTTCGTTTTTAATGTAATTTCTACCTTTTTTCTGCCAGCGACTTCCCTCTGGCCTAATTAAAATTTGCAAAATTGACCCATCACCTTCCCCCATTTTAGAAAAAGCGGAAGTAATCAGTGACAAACCATCAGTTGGCAAATCTTTGTAAGTTTTCAAAGGCAAAGAATAGCCCTCTTTTAATTTTAATGAAGCAAAGGCTACCCGTCCTTTTTCGCTAAAAATATTAACTTCATCAGTCTCTTTAATGTCAGCAAATGGATAAGCTCCATGAATCTGCTTTTCCACCAAATCTCTAATTCTTCTAGGACAACTAACATAAAAAGAAATTTCTTCTTTGAGACCCACGATCTCAAAACTAATAATTTCTTCTGGTTTTAAAAAGGAAAAAATTCCTTCGTGCTTGAGAGAATAAAGCCCGGCAAACATCTGTTCGGCCGCATCAATTTTAATTTCATTGTCTTTGGGAAGACGCACTAAAAGAGTCACAAAATCTAGAGAATATTTTTCACGCTTACGATGTTTAAACCACTGGATAAATAAGTAAGCCAAAATGAGAGCGATGCCAATAATACCTATCCATAAAAATAGGTTGATGAAAAACACAGAAACGCTTGTAATAAAACCATCAGATTCTAAAAACATTAGCCTGGGTTCTCCTCTACTGGTACTGGTCGATAGATTATTTTTCCCATAAAAACCTTCATTAATTTTCTACTCCATTCTACCAACCAACGAACACTAAATTTAGGGCTTTTTTTGGCACCCACCTTTTCTTCTTCTGCAGTGATCGGTAAAACCACTACCGGCTGGGATGGATAAGGATGATCGTTGGGTGAGGTCTGACTTCCGTCCGCGATGACAATTTCTTGGGGCGCAGTTTCCTTGCGATCCTCTACCTTTTGCAAATAACTCTCTATTTCTGGTGGAATTTCTGGTTGTGGCTCGGCCTCAACCAACTGCGCCCCACGAGCCGCATCAATAGCAATTTGATCCAAACTAACGCTTTCTGCGGCCTCTTTCTTGCTAGTCCTTGAAGTCTGTTGTTGTTGATCTGCCACATCAACCGCCTGATTAATGACCCGTGGCATAGCCTGAGTCATCACTCCAACGGCAATCGGATCTGGCTGAGGCTGGGTTGTCGGAGTTGGCTGGGTTGGAGATTGAATTGGTGATTGATCTGATGACTGTGATTGAATAACTGGGTCTGACTGAACTATTGGTTGAACTGTCTTTTGATCTTGAGACGTTGCCTCTACTTCATCAAGGGTTTTCTCCAAAACATCTAAAGCCCCATCGGTTGACCTATTTTTTGAAAGCTTGGGAGATTGACTATTGGAACTCTTAATTGCTTTAATTAGTTTGTCTGTTTTATTTGATGAATTAATCGAAGTTCCAAAAGATCCCCGCTTAATCATCTTCCCAATAGTTGAGTTGGGGTTATTAACTAAACGACGAACCAAGCCAGCAGTAGATTGGGCAGTATCAGTCACTCCTTTATAATACTGGTTTTCTCAAGCAGAAAAAAGAGTCATAGTTATTTTAGTCTTCAAGTAAATCTTCAAATAAAAAGGGGTTGGTTTCCAAGACCATATTAACCAACTGAGGTGCGGGGAAACGCTCGAGTTGATCGTCTTTCGTATCAGACAATGGTGGCTGAGCATTGCGCTCAATACCCACTATCTGACCGTCAGCCAACCACACAATATCAATAGGAAAACGCATGTCTTTCATCCAAAAGCTAACTATTTGTGGCTGAGTAAAGACAAATAGCATTCCATCAACCTCCAATCCCTCCCGCCCACTAAGACCTTGCGTAATACTTTCCGGCGTATTTACTAGTTCAACCGTCAATAATTTTTCTCCAACTTGGAACTCAATAATTGAGTGGTCTGGTAAATTAAGTAGTGACTGAGAATTAAATTTTTGTTTAAAAATTAGCCAACCTAAGAAAAAAAGAATCATCAAAAAACTTACGACTAGCAATCGTTTGTTTTTGTTTTTCATATTTAATAAATCATTAATAAATTAGCCAAAATGAAAAATGCCCAGCTGCCAAATAAAATTAATTGGACTGTTTGTGCAGAAGCCTGACCACTAATACCTTGCAAAAATCGTTGGTCAAAAGCGAGTGGATCGCGTTTGAGTTCCGTCATTTCCAACAATAAATACAACATCATGCTCCCCATCATGCCACTCGCCCAAAAACTTCCTGAGGAAGTCATGACAAAAATCGTCAACGGCACCAGTGAAAGTAAAAACAACGGCGAGCGTGTAACTAGAAATTGATCAGTAGATTGTTCACGATACCAACGAGCGAAAAACTGTTCATCGCCAAGTAAAAACCCCACTCCAGAAGCCACTCCCACAGCAAACCAGAGCGTGTGCCAGCCCCAAGGAATAAGAAAAAGGAAAATTGCTAAATAAGCCAAAATTACCAAAATTTTTAATATCAACGATTGCGGAAGTGATTTATTTTCCAACATTTATAACTGCTCCCTTGGTAGTTTGAGTGCCAAGATTTTAAGAACTGCCTCGTCTATCCTATTGCGAAATAATTTTTCACTTTCATATCGACCAGCTAAATCATCGACTAAGGCTGTTATTTGCTCTGCATTAATAGTTTCACCAAATACCAACACGTCATTGCCGGCTATCAAAGCTTCTTGAGCACGTTGAGAAAGTGGTTTGGACGATTCGGTTGCTGCGTTGCTTTCCAATTCCAAACCGGCAGAGGCCATTTCTAATGCATCAGTAAAAATAAGTGCTTGAGGAAAATTCGTCGGGAAACTTTGCAAACATAAAGCACTCAAACTACAAGGCTTCCCTGCTGTTTTATTTTCTACCACCACATGAGTAGTCATTACGCCGAGATTAGGAAAAGCACTCAAAATTTGATTAAAAACCGAGGTATCTTCAGCTTCCAGCGAAACTGAGTCTAATTGATTATGGGGATCGCTGGTCAAAGAACCTATTCCGGGAAAATGCTTGATGACTGGCAAAATACCATATTGAGCAAAACTAGTTACATAGTCTTGAGTAGCGGACACAATCTCATCAACGCCTGTACACGCCCGACTGCCCAAAAATGAGTTGGCACGAGCAACATCTACGACTGGAGCAAAAACAATCTGCACTCCAGCTCTATTGAGTTCTGAAGCTGATTGGCTAAATTCTTCAACTCTAGAACTAGAATCTGTTTGACAATTTTGTCTCCAACTGGCAAGAGTGGTAAAGCCTTTTCCACGCAAGCGCTGTACGACACCTCCTTCATGATCCACTGCCACTAGTGGCT
>JBDRPH010000019.1:0-10514 GCA_043827245.1 Minisyncoccota bacterium
TCGTAATAAACAATGTTTTGGTATTCTCCAGCCGTGCCTCCCAACTCAATCAAAATTACATCATAACCATCAATGGTTTTACGAATGCGACGAATAACTTCTTCTGGTACATAAGGAATAGCATCTACAGTGGCTCCCTCATATTCCAAGTTTTTGGCTTTTTCGATGACCGTGGAATAAATTTGGCCCATGGTGACAAAGTTTTTGAAACCCACCTCTTGATTCAAGAAACGCTCATAGGTTCCCAGGTCCAAATCTGCTTCCAATCCGTCCTCACATAAAAAAACATCACCATGTTCAATGGGATTGATGTTGCCAGAGTCTAAATTGAGATAGTTTTCGCACTTGAGGTTGGTAACAGAATAGCCTTGTTCTTTAAGCAAGACACCAATAGAAGCGGCTGTCGCTCCTTTGCCCAGACCAGATAATACACCTCCTGATACGAAGATATATTTCTTGGGTTTTTTGCTAGAAAAATGTAAAAGTCCGTCTAATCTCACGGGCATAGATTTTACTTTGAATTATGGAGGGCGGAAAGGGTCAGTTTTCTTGATAGAACACTACCGGTTGTGGTTTCAGAATGATTAACTTGTCTATTTTGTGGTTAGTTCAATTACGAATTAGTTTACAATAAAAACTATGCTCAACGTTTCCACTAAAACTGGCGATAACGGCAAGTCTTCTTTGGCTGATGGCAAGCGACTAGACAAAGATCATTTGATTTTTGAAGTGATTGGCACCATTGACGAACTCAACTCTCATTTGGGATTAGTAGTAGCTCTTCTCAATCAACTCAAGCATAAAAAATTAGTAACGCAAACGGCTTTTTTGGCAACCATTCAACACGAACTATTCACTTTGGGTGGTCAAGTGGCTGGAGCCAAGATAGAAATCTCACAAGAATTTTTGGATGAAATCGAGCGAATGTCGACTGGTTTGCAAGCATCAATGGCCAAAAATTGGCACCATCAATTTGTTTTACCGGGTGGATGTGAGTCAGCTGCTCAGCTGGATATTGCTCGGACAGTGTGTAGAAGATTAGAGAGAAGAATCGTGACTTTGGGCAAAAAACGAACAATTTCCAGTCAAGTATTGCAAACGATTAATAGACTTTCCGATTATTTATATGTGTTGCGCTGTTTTGCCAATCAAACGGTAGGTGAAAAAGAAAGATATTTTACTCACTCTTAACAGAAGAAGGGAAATGGAGTAATAGCATTACACCCAGAATAAGATCGGCTTTGGAGATAATATCTTTACTTGGCCGTTTTCTAGCGACTGATTCTATCTCAGGAGGATTTTCGAGATCTATTTCGGGTTTTTGTGGATTATTTTGATAAGCAGAGTGAATAAGCAAAGTATAAAGATACAAATTTTTTTGATCTTCAGGAGGCAATAATTTTCTGATGAATGCCTCTATTTCATTGTAGCGCCACTTGATGGTTTCACTCATAGAACTTAATAGCGAAATTTACGAATCAATCCTACTACTCTCCCCTGAATTTGAACATTGGTAGCATAAATTGGACTCATATTGGCGTTGGCTGGCTCTAGACGGATTCTGGTAACTTCTTTATAAAAGCGTTTTAGAGTAGCTAAGCCATTGTCTAGCAAGGCTACCACGATATCACCATTACTCACTTCCTGAGTTTCTTCAATTACCACGTAATCACCGTCATCGATGTGATCTTCAATCATTGATTGTCCTTTGACTTGCAAAATATAGGCACGCTTTTTGCTAGTTACCATCTCTGGTGAAACCTTAAAAGTTGCTTCTGGATCAGTATAAGGTTCGATGGGCGAACCAGCGGCGATAAAGCCTAGAATGGGTAAGTCAATGCTGTCTGTGACTCGTAAAAAGGTGCGATCCACCATTTCAATACCTCTGACTGTTCCCTCGTGACGTTTAATGACATTTTTGCGCTCCAAAGCTTGCAAATGCTCATGGACAGTAGCTAGAGAAGAAACGCCAATGGCTCGGGCAATTTCCTTAAGAGTTGGAGCAAAGCCATTTTTTTGAATATACTGAGCAATAAAATCTACGATTTGTCGCTGACGTTTATATAAAGTGACGGCCATGGCAGTTCCTTTTTTTAATTTACTTATTTTTTTACCAAATAAAGCCCAAAGATTACCCAGAGTATATGCAAGGAAAGCCCGAAGAGCAACAACATCTTTAATGAAATAAACAGATCAAACTATATAAAATAGTCGGACTCAACATTCGGGTAAAGAAAAAAGTTTGGCTTTGCAGAAATCTCAATTTCTACTATACTGTTTTATCATTTAGAAAGGAAAAATATGTCTGCTATTCAAGCTGTAATCGATTTTATTCTGCACATTGATGTTCATCTGGCCGAATTGGTGGCAAGCTATGGCACCCTTGTTTACGCTATTCTTTTTGGGATTGTGTTTGCTGAAACAGGTTTTGTAGTAACTCCATTTTTACCTGGTGACTCCTTATTGTTTGCGGCAGGAGCTTTGGCCGCGTTAGGCTCGATGAATGTTGCCATCGTAGCTGGAGTATTGTTTTTGGCCGCTATTGCAGGTGACGCCGCCAATTATTGGATTGGTCATTTTTTTGGTCAAAAAATCATTGATAGTCCCAAGTTTCCTTTCATTAACAAAGAGCATATTGATAAGGCTCAGGTTTTTTATGAAAAGCATGGTGGTAAGGCTATTATTTTATCTAGATTTGTGCCAATTGTCAGAACTTTTGCGCCATTTGTGGCAGGAGTAGGTAGAATGCATTATGAGCGATTCACTCTTTTCAATATTATTGGAGGTGCGGTTTGGGTGGCATTATTTGTTTTTGCCGGCTACTTTTTTGGCAATATTCCCAGTGTAAAACACAATTTTAGCCTAGTGATTCTGGGCATTATCGCCATTTCCGTGTTACCCATTATTTGGGAAGCTTGGCAAGCCAAAAGAAAGAAAGTCTAAAATCTACTCGGTTGGTGCTTGCGCTGGAACCGTTGGGGTGGTTGGCTGTGCAGTTGGTTGAGTAGCTGCTCCAATTTCTTGTAGTGTACTGTCAATAGTTTTTTGTACTTCAGCTTCCAAGGGTTTATCCGCTGTGACTGGCTTAGTAACTGCAACTGGTTGAGCAGTTTCTTCCTGTTTGTTGGCTGGCGAATCTACTGCTGGCTTTTCTTCCGTTGGTTTTGGCTCTGGAGCGACCATTGGAGCGGCTGTGGGAGGAGTGTTCATGGGAGCTTCAGTAGGAGCTGGCATCTGAGGAATCTCAGTGGGAAGCGAATCGGGACTAGCTACCGGAGCAGGCTCAACGGCTGGATTTAGTGGGGCTGAATTGGTTGGTGCTACTGGAGTGGGAGTTGCTGGAACTGTTGGGGTGGCTGTTGGTGCAGTAGTAGGAGCTGTTGGTACTTGTCCCAAAGTCACTTCTTCAGCAATGCCCTGATTACCAGTTAGTTCGTTGGGTGCTGATGAGGGTTGAGGAATCGATGATTGATTGCTGGGTATGCCAGAATTTGTTGGAGTTGCGTCTGTTGGCATGGTTGGTACAGGGGTTGTTTGGCCTGTTGGCTCGCCTGCCGGATCAGCAGGAGCTTGATTGCTCGCAGTTGGCTCGCTTACCGGATTGGTTGGCTCGCTTACCGGATTGGTTGGTTGATTGTTTTGCATGTCAGTTCCTTCCCTAATAATTTTTTCTAAAGCTAAATAAATATCGGCTAACCGGTTGTATTTAGCAACAGCTTCCCCGCGATTGGTAGGTCCGAATTTAACAAACTCAGCACCAATCCCAACCGCAAAATCAGCTAAAAAGTCATCATTGGTTTCACCAGTACGCTGAGAAACCACGATACTCCAGCCCGCTGTCCTAGCTATTCTGACGGCTTCCAGCGTTTCTGTCAAAGTGCCAATCTGGCTGGGTTTGACTACTAGAGTATTACTGGTTTTGTTTTGAATAGCTTGAGTGACTAGTTTGTGATCAGTGGCAGTCATAATGTCGCTGGCTATTCTAGTAGTTTGACCCAGGTCAGCCGTGAAGGCCTGCCAAGAGTTGGTATCTTTGGCTACAAATGGATCTTCAAAATAAGTGAGGTTATATTGTTTTTGTAAATCTTGGTAATACTCCAATAATTCTTTTTCTGAATAGCTGGTGGCTTTGTCTTTGATTAAATATTTACCTTTATCCAGTAGCTGTTCTGCTCCAGCATCAATGCCAAAGAAAAAATCTCGTGCCAAGATATAAGAAGTTTTGCGAGCGGCTTCGATGATGAATTCGAAAACGTCGGTATTTTTTTGTAAAAACGGAGTAAACCCACCTAGTTCGCCGGTAGAGTAATTAGCCTTTTGATCTTTGAGGATTTTTTGCAAAGCATCGCGTAGAGCACTTTCTATTTCCAGACTAACTCGATAGTCAACATGACTAGCTGGGATAACCAAAAATTCTTGAAAATCTAAATTGCCAGAACCATATTGACCACCATTCACCAATCCATAAAGACAGACCGGCAAGGCAACATGATCGGTAAGTTGATATTGATTAATCAAATATTGATAAAGAGGCAGGCTGCTTGCCAGCGCACCAGCCTTCATTACTGCTTGGGAAACGGCAATGAGCGTATTGGCTCCCACTTGAGTTTTGTCGGGAGTGTTATCTAGTTGTAAAAGCAATTGGTCAATGCCGGTTTGGTCTTGAGGATTCTGGCCAATCAGTTGTGGAGCGATAGTTTTATTAATTAAATTAACGGCTTTGCGAACTCCCCTGCCCGCCATGTGTTCTGGGTCTTGGTCAAACAAGACTTTGGCCTCTGAGGGGTATTGACGAATACCATTGGGTACGCTGGTTTCCACCAGTTCACCGCTGTCCAGTTGAAGATCAACGTGAATAGTGGGGTTACCCATGGAATCAAGAATCTCTTTGGCTTGCAGACTTTTAATAGTAGCCATACCAATTACTATAATGGTTGGCTTGATAGATGTGAAGAGATAGGACTAGTTATTTGCCCAGCTCCTCTTTGAACTGATCAACGAAAGGAATGGGACTGGGGTCGATGCCTTCCAGAATGGCTACATAAAAATTAGCATAAGCCATTAGGGTAATTAGCTCAAAAACTTGGGTGAGTTTGGTGCTAGCTTGTAGATCAACCGCCAAAGTATCAATGTGATTTTGTTCAACGATTTCTTGAGTTAACTTCATCCTTTTTTGATTACGTGCCAAGTAAAGTGAGGAATTGAAAAATAAGAACACGTGAGAGAGGGCGTTACTGCCGGGGAAGCGTAAACCTTCCATCAGGTGATGATTGAGTTCTGGCACCACTTTGAAGTCAGCAAAAATCTTGGCATTTTCATTGAATTGATTAGTGGCTGCGTGGGCCGCTCCCACCAAAAATTCGCTGGCCACCAAGATTGGTCGACGCTCCAAACTAGTAAAGGCCAGGATTTTGGCTTGGTTGTCATCTTGAGCCGTTTCTGGTCCCAGTTTTTCTGCTGTCCGAATGATGGTGGTGATCACTTCTTCAATCTCGGTGTCGGTCAATTCAAGTAGCCCGGCTTTGACTAATAATCCAATTAAGCCCGTGATGGCATAACCAATAGCCATGCGTGGCTGATTGGAAGGATTGTGCACAGGGTCGATTAGGAAAGTGGGATAGTTTTCTTGTTCGGCAATCTCCGCTAGTTTGCCACCAGCAGTGATGACTGCCACTTGAGCACCCATTTCTTTGGCTTGGGCGGCACAGCTCAGGGTTTCTTCGGTACCACCTGAATAGCTGGACAAAATTACCAAAGTTTCATTATCAACGTAAGCGGGTAAGTTATAGCCGTTGTAGATTTCGAAAGGTTCTGGTAGTTGATCGGCGTATAAATGTTTAAAAACATCAGCGCCCAGGGCTGAACCACCCATGCCTGCTACCACTACGTTATAGATGTTGCCTGAGGAGGGGAACTTAATTAGCTGGATTGTTTCCCAAGCATGTCTAACCTGATCAGCCAAGGCTTCGATTGAACCGAGCATGTTAGATTTATCGAGCTTGGCAATCTCTTCACGCGAATCTAGAATTGAAGTTTTATTTAAATTATTCATTTTTTACCTTTATGATTTGATAACTGTTAATAATTCATCTCTTTTTTCTGCCATTAATGCTGAGGAAGTAGCCTCAAGGTTTAGGCGAATTAGTGGTTCAGTATTTGAACCGCGAACATTAAATCGCCAGTCTCCCATTTCACAGGTTATACCATCTATTTCAATCACTTGATTGGCTAGTGGGGCATATTTTTCTTTGATTTGGGCAATAGTGGCTTTAACATTGGCCACTTTATTGTTAATTTCACCAGAAATATGGTATTTGCTTTCATACTCATCAAGAAGGTCTGCCAGAGTGCGATCGGTTTGAGATAGCAAATCCATTAGATACACCATCGGTGCCAATCCAGAGTCACAACCAAAAAAGCTTTCAAAATAATAATGTCCAGTGACTTCGCCACCAAAAACTGCTCCCTGATCTTTCATGGATTTTTTAATATAAGCATGACCGACTCGGCTATAAAAAGGCTTGCCACCTTTTTCTTCAATAGCATCTTTGACTGCTAAAGAGGCACGAATATCATAAATAATCGTAGCTCCGGGATTTTTATCAAGGAAATATGAAGCTAAAATAGCCGTCATGAAATCCCCAGCTACGAATCGCCCCTTGTTGTCGATGCAAAAAAATCGGTCTCCATCTGGATCAAAGGCAAAACCGAGATCATATTTTTCGGTGGCTACTCTCTCCATCAATTCACGGCGATTGGCCTCTTGAAGAGGATCTCCTCCGTGATTGGGAAAGGTACCATCGACTTCAAAATACATGGGTGTCAATTGTACTTGGGGAATTTTTTTGAAAAGTTCAGTTAAAGAGGGACCGACCATGCCATTGGCAGTGTCAGCAATAACTTTTATTGGTTTGAGTTTGGATAAATCAACCAGAGAGGCTATTTTATCGATAAAGCCATCCATGATGGACCAAGTTTCAACTGTGCCAGGAGTAGTGCTGTCTTCTGGAAGCTTGTCATCTTCAATAAGCTGTCGAATCTCTTGAATACCTTCATCTCCTGATAGAAGATAAGGAATGTTACGCACCATTTTAAAGCCGTTATATTCTTTGGGATTGTGACTGGCTGTAACCATAATGCCAGGAATGTTTTTTGTAGCACAAGCATAGTAGTACATGTCTGTCGAAACTCTGCCGACATCAATTACGTTTACACCAACTGAAGTCAGACCATCGATGAGCGCCGAAGCCAAAGAAGGACTAGACACTCGGCCATCTTGGCCAACTATCACTTGAGTTGGTTGCACAACTTTGGTAAAAGCTTTGCCTACTGCTCGAGCAATATCTTCATTGAAATTTTGTCCATAAATTCCACGAATATCATAAGCTTTAAAAATGGTTGGATCGGTGATTACTGACATAGTTTCCTTTCATTGCTTCACTTTATAAGTTTGCTCCCAAGAGATCAAGCTCCTGGCCTAAGGATAAAAAACTCCCAGAGGTTTTAGCATTAAGATCGATGGTAAATAATTGGCTGTGGATATTGAGTAGCTGGTCCAGCGAAAAATCTTGGGCCTGCCTTTTCAGTTTGGCAATCACAAAGGGCGGGCCAGCAGGAATGGTCCCATCTTTGATTTGAAGGAGCAATCTTATCTGTCGGGCTAACATAGCAAAGCAAATGTGTTCTCCATCGGCACTTTGGGCTTTTTGGGAAAGATCAAAATATTTTTGCTTGGCTGTTTTTGGACTAAAGGCATCCAACCAAGCGAATAGCGTATTAGTGAGTTTAAATTGCTCGACCTGGGCTTTGGGAAATTTTTTGAGCATGGTGGGAGTTAAATCTCTTTTTTCCCAAAGGATGACTGTCACATTGGCTTTGCCCACGATCTCAATCAATTGATTTTTTTTGGCACTCCGAGGTAAAGAATGCAATTCTTCGATGATGACCATTTGCTCTGTGCCAAACAGCGAGGTTTTTTGCAGAGCCGTTTCTAGCATGGCTGGGGTGAGTTGTTTGGCGGTCAATCGTTCTACCTCTTTACCATTCTGTTTGGCCTCTTCCAACAACGTCACCAATTTTTCTCTAGATTTAATGACATTTTCGCCATGTAAGATAATTGTCATATAAAGATCATACTTATTTTTAATTTAGCTGTAAAGTAAGAGTATTCTATCCTACTCCTACTCCCTGTCGCTTCAACCAACCCCGTTGCATTCGATAATCAGGCGCAAACTGCTCGACAAATTGCCAAAAAGCAGTCGAGTGATTCATATGTTTGAGGTGAGCTAGCTCATGAACAATCACATAATCAATGACTGCGGACGGAAAGTGAACTAGTTTCCAGTTAAAGTTTAGACTACCTCTACTACTACAACTTCCCCAGCGAGTGGTTTGGGCGCGCAGAGTAATTTTTTTGAAATCTACTTTCATTTTTTTAGCCAATTGATGAATTCGGGGGGTTAAGTAATGTGAAGCAGTATTTTTGAGGAATTTTTGCAAAATAGTTTCTACTGATTGACGACTATTATGATGAAGAAAAACCACTACGGTTTTTGCTTGAATTTTGACGGTAGAGGCATCTTCACTTGGCCGAATCTCCAAAGCATATTGTTTGCCGAACAACATTAAGTTTGTTTCCGAAATAAACTTGGCCCGGTTTGTTTGCTGTTTAGCCTGATTAGCTAGAATCCAATCTTCATGTTGAGCTATGAATTTTTTCACTAAAAACCGAGGAGTAAAACGTGGCACAGTTACTACTACCTGACCATTTTTATCTAGACGCAAAGTCAGCTTGCGGGCTCTAGCATGGGTACGAAGTTGATAATCCATTACTGTTAGATTAACAGATCGATCAAGGGTTGCACGAGAATGCTGGGGTCTTGGCTGTTTAAATAATTCCACAACCAAGTATTGAGAATGGTGACAATAACACCGATGATGATCTGAAAATTTTGAGAGGTTTGATTTTTAGCTTTAGCAAAATTGGTAGCCAACAAGAAACTGATTAGAGCGGCAAAGATAACCAAAATGGCGTCATTGATCAAAAAATTGACATCTGATTGGGTGAACTGATTGGCGGCCAGTTTTACTTCGCTTTCCGGAATTTGAATGAAAATTAATTTAATGGATTGCCAAGTGGCCCAGAGCGTTTGTAGGGCCAGGGCCCAAACCATGACGCGGTGAAACCAGTAGGAAAGTTTGGCAGTGAAGGAAGAAGAACTGATGTCTGTTGTGAGCATGAAATTATCGTACCCTACTCCTTTTGGCACTGCCAATAGGGGTTTTTGTAGCAAAAAGGTATAATTGGTTGGGTCTGTTCAAATTAAGACATGCCAGAGAGGTGTTGCGTAAACGCCGGGGTGGCGAAATGGTAGACGCGCACGGCTTAGAACCGTGTGGAGCAATCCATGGAGGTTCAAGTCCTCTCCCCGGCACAAGAGTTAAAAATAATAATTTTCTAACATGTCGAATATGGTAAACACAGAAAGCGAATTTGGATCGACTTTATCGAGATTGGATAATTTAGAACTCCGATTGGGTGTTCCTCCCCTGAAAGAAACTGAGGAATCAATAATACAAACGTTATTTGTGACAGGTCATATTTTGCCAGGTGTTGATTTGAGTGCGCAAAATATCATGGAGTTTATGAAAGATCTCGGACCAGTGATAGGGATGAGCACTTTTTATGGTCCGATAGTTAAAACTCCTGATTCATATGATGAAGAAACTAGAGTTAGACTGGGGGGCAGACCTCCAGAAGATGTTAATGCTATTTTGATGTGGGACGACTCTGGAAGCCAAATGTATATTTTCCCTAATAGAAACAATTGGTTTACAATTTCTGTTTATACTTGCAAGTCTTTCGACAGAGAAAAAGTATTGGACTATATCTATAAAAAACTGCACCTTAGAGAGGACATGCGATTTGCTGAACAAATACAAACAGGTAATAATCAGGTTGGTTGGCAGGATTATTTTACAGAAGAAAAAAAGAATCTTTTACCAGAACAACAAATTTATGATCAGTTAGCTGAAATATTAGAAACTAATGTTTCTGATCCCAAAGCTCTTATTAAGGCTGGTTTGGACCTTGAGCAAATTGTTTTTCAATCAATAAAAGAAGGTTGGGATGGGCGTTTGGGGGCAGTTTTTAATGGAGAATATACTGAGCGGTTTCAAGGCATACACGGCCAAGCTGAGATTGCTATCGACAAACAATTTACTAAAGAAGTTTTAGCTGGAAAAATTACTGACCCCGATGACTATCCACTGCAAAAAATGTACGATAGATTGGCCAGTATGGAGTCAGTTGCCGCTAACATGCAACCTGGTGAGCAAATAATTCATATTGGTACAGGTTGTTTTCCTGGGACAGCTTTTGGCCTATCAAAACTTGGTATTCCTGTGTTGTGCATAGAAAAAGATCCAGCAATTGCTAAAATTTCTATTGAAGTTTTGAGAAAACTCAATTTATTGGGAAAAGATAAGTTAAGTATAGCAAGCATTGATGGTAT
>JBDRPH010000020.1:0-3657 GCA_043827245.1 Minisyncoccota bacterium
TCTACTTTTTTGTAGATTATTTCTCCGAATATTAAAACTGTTACTACTAGCATCGACAAAATGAGCCTAGTAAGAATAGGTACGCCCATATTTAATAGGTATTTCGAACTTAAAGCCAAAAAACCCCAACAAAAAAATGCACCCATCGTATAGGGGAACCACAATTTATTAGAATTAGCTCTGTTTTTGTTTTTATCGATCGTAATTAAAGCTGAGAACAATATGATTAATACGATAGCGATCACTGACTTGATTGTTAGCGGAGCAGAAAAAATAAATATTGAAGCTATCGCTGTAAAAACGACATAACTTTTTGAAATAATTAGACTATATCCAGGGTTTGGGGCGTATTCGATTCCTTTTAAGGAAAATACATTTCCAAGATAACTAAAGAAAATACCTTGAACTAAAATTAGTAAGTATTGGAATGGTTTAAGTGTAAAACTAGTTGGAGTTCTGACTGCTAAAGCTAAATAAACAAGTACGGGTACTAAAAACATCGCAAGGTTATTAAGCTGTTGAGGTGTTTTGAGCGCATTACTCTTTCGCACGAAAAGATATAAAACAACCGAGCTAATAAACATCAGTAAGCTGGCAATAATCCAATTCATATAAATAATTATAGCTCAGGGGATGAGATGATTTGGGCTCAAACTTCTGATCGGGGGTATGTAGTTTTCTAGAGGAAAAAGTTATGGGGTGGCTGACGGGACTCGAACCCGCGGCCTCGTCCTCCACAGGGACGCGCTCTAAACCAACTGAGCTACAACCACCATTTCTATTTTTAAGTTGCCCAAGTGCGCCAAACAGGATTTGAACCTGTGACCTACTGCTTAGAAGGCAGTTGCTCTATCCAGCTGAGCTATTGGCGCATTTTACCAGATAAGGTATTCTCTCAAAAATCAAGTTTTTTTACCAGCGAAGTTGAAAAATGAGAAAAGTTATAAATCCTCAAAGAAATCCGTAATTATTTTTTCTCCTTCTGGACAACCATTATTTTTTTTACGCCTTGGTTTTTGGCGTGCTGACCAAGTGTCCTTGGGTTTTTTTGATCTCTTTAATTTTTTTTGAAATAAAGAGATAACTTCTTCGAGAGTACTTTCCTCTGGATTTCTCATTCGCATAAGTACTACATTATATATCAAAATTGCCTGTACGTTTACAATACAGGCTGTGAACTTCAAATTAAAAACCTCCTATCAACCTACTGGCGATCAGCCTCAGGCCATTGATCAGCTGACTAAGGGCGTTGAAAAAGGGGAGAAACACCAAACTTTACTCGGGGTAACTGGCTCTGGTAAGACTTTTACCATGGCCAACGTGATTGCTAATACTCAGCGACCAACGCTGGTCGTGGCTCACAATAAAACTCTAGCCGCTCAGCTATATCAAGAATTTCGTGATTATTTTCCAGAAAATGCCGTCAGTTATTTTGTGTCTTATTACGATTACTATCAACCGGAGGCCTATCTGCCCACTACTGACACCTCTCTCGAAAAAGAGGCTGATATTAATGATGAGATTGATAAGCTCCGGCTCGCCGCCACCACCAACTTACTAACCCGTCAGGACGTGATCGTCGTAGCTTCGGTCTCCTGCATTTACAACCTCGGCTCGCCGGTCGAGTACGGTCAGTACATGTTAGAGCTCACAGAAGGGGAAGTGATTAAACAAAAAACTGTCTTACTGCAACTTGCTAATCTGCAATATGAGCGTAGCACCACTGATTTTCGGCGGGGGACTTATCAACTGCGCGGAGATACTCTGCGGATTTGGCCAGCCTACCAAGACACCGCATTTAAAATCGAGACTTTGGAAAATCAGATCACCAAGATTCAAGAGATCGATCCACTCAGTGGCACTCCGGTGATTAGCGCCAAGCAAGACCAGCAAATTAAACGCTTCGTCATTTATCCAGCCAAACACTACATGCTCAATGAACAAGCTCAGAAAAAGGGCATTCAAGAAATCGAGCAAGAGTTGGCACAACGGCTTAAAGTAATGGAAAAGGCAGGAAAAACTTTGGAAAGCTATCGACTCAAACAAAAAGTTAATTATGATTTGGAAATGATTCGCGAGTTTGGCTTCGTTAATGGCATCGAAAATTATTCACGCTACTTTGACGGTCGCCAGCCCGGCCAACCTCCCTATACTTTGCTGGATTATTTTGCAGAAAACCAACGGCGCTTTGAAGCTGATTCTTTCCTCACTATCGTTGATGAAAGTCACATGACCATTCCTCAAATTCGTGGCATGTTCCACGGCGATCAATCGCGCAAAGAAACTTTGATTGAATACGGTTTTCGTTTGCCCAGTGCTTTGGATAATCGGCCACTACAATTTCATGAATTTTTGGAACGCACTCAACAAAATCTATATGTGTCCGCCACTCCCAACGATTGGGAGCAACAACAATCGCACGGACAGTTGGCTGAACAATTGATCCGACCAACCGGCTTAGTTGATCCCTTGATTGAACTGCGGCCAATTGAAAATCAAGTCGAAGATTTGGTGATCGAAGTCATTCGTCGCAAGGCATTGGGACAGAGAGTGCTGGTGACTACTTTGACTAAAAAGATGGCTGAAGCATTGACAGAATATTTAAATACACCAGAAAAAATAGATGCCTTGGTGAAACGCTTTCGGGAAAAGAATGCTTCACCCGATCCTGACAGCGGCTATCAGAGATCCGAATATATTCCTATTCAAAAAATGGAAATTGGCAAGATAAATCCTGCTTTTTATCAACGCATTTTACCAATTGAAAAACTCGAACAAATCCCGAAACCAAAAGTCGCTTACTTACATTCTGACATTATCACTTTGGACCGTTCAGACATTTTGGATGACTTGCGCAAAGGTGAATACGATGTGCTCGTAGGGATCAACTTATTGCGTGAAGGACTTGATTTGCCCGAAGTTAGTTTGGTGGCTATTTTGGATGCAGACAAAGAAGGCTTCTTGCGTTCTGCGACCGCGCTCATTCAAACCATGGGTCGAGCCGCTCGCCACGAAGATGGCCGGACCGTTCTCTTTGCCGATAAAATGACCAAGTCCATGAAGCAAGCTATTGAAGAAACTCAGCGACGACGAGCCACTCAGGTTGCCTATAATAAAAAACACAATATTACTCCCATCAGTATTAGCAAACCCATTCGCGAAAAATTATTAAATAGAGAAGAAACGTATGCTGATAAATTGATTCGTCAAAGCCGGCCGGAAAAACTGACCGGCACTATCATCAGACTTAATAAAAGAGAAACAATTGATTTGACTGCTATTCAACCCGAAGCCTTAACCCCTGTAGAAAAAACCGGCTTGGCGCGCAAACTGACACGTCGCATGAATCAAGCCGCCAAAGATCTAGATTTTGAACTCGCTACCATTTTGAGAGATACCATCGATCAGCTCCAATAAATCAAATTTGCAATAGACCAAGCTTGTTTTTGGTTCTACATGACACTCGAAACTTTACCGTAAGAACGCTATAATAGCTTTTCGTTTTTATGGCCAAAACATCACTGGATCACATCATCATCACCGGAGCTAGAGAGCACAATTTACAAAATATCTCACTGTCTGTTCCCAAAAACCAACTGGTAATTTTTACTGGTCTTTCTGGTAGTGGTAAAACTTCATTAGCTTTTGACACCCTCT
>JBDRPH010000021.1:0-6225 GCA_043827245.1 Minisyncoccota bacterium
AACCCGAATACCATCGATAATACTGCGGTGATTAAGTTCGTCGGAAATAACAATCGCGCTGTTATCTACCAGCGAATCTTTACTTTGACCTTTAAGCAAAGAGAATAAAACTGCCAGGTTAGTGGCAAACGCGGAAGAGAAAATCATGGCGTCTTCACGACCATGAAATTTTGCTAGGGCTTTTTCTAGATCGCAATGAACCTTGAGTGCTCCAGAGATAAAACGAACTGCCCCGGGGCCAGTGCCATATTGTTCAGTAGCCTGATGTTCGGCGGCAATTAATTTGGGATGATGTCTAAGGCCCAAATAATCATTGGAGTTGAAAACCAGGAAGGGTTTGCCATCAATCAAAGCTCGTGGAGAAGGTTTGAGTTCAAAACCCTCAATGACAGTTTCTTGACGCTTGGTAGTGTGCGCCGCATCAATGCGAGCCACTTCTGCTTGTAATTGCTGGAAAAATTTTTGATTACTCATAAATCCTTTGCTAGTTTTCGACAACTTGAATACTTTGTACAGTGACGGGACTAATCGGTTTAGATTTTTCTCCGCTAGCACTAACGGCTACGGGAGCGGTAGCAATGGCATCAACTGTATCCATGCCGCCAACTACTTCACCAAAGATTACATAATTAGCTGGCAGAGCATAATCTTGGTGCATGATGAAAAACTGACTGCCATTGGTGTCTGGTCCGGCATTAGCCATAGCCACAGTACCCCTAGAGTACTCACCGGTAAAAGGCTCGTCAGCAAACCGATAGCCAGGTCCTCCCATACCAGTTCCTTCTGGGTCTCCGCCTTGAATCATGAAGCCATTGATGGCGCGGTGGAAAATAGTATTATCGTAAAAACCTTCTTTCGCCAAAAAGACGAAGTTATTAACAGTGATTGGTGTCTGGTCAGCGTGAAGTTTGATCGTGATGTCGCCTTTAGAAGTTTTCAGGGTTGCCTCATATTGCTTGGTCTCATCGATCTGCATTGCTGGTTGTTGGTCGTATTGTTTTTTGTCCATAGTGCTTTCTGTTTTATTTACTATTTCTTGAGTTTTGTCACTGGGTTGAGGACTATTGTTATTAGAGATGACTCGACTATTAACTAATTGATTACTAATTGAGTCGGAATTAGTAGTAGTTTTCCTGCGAACTAATAAAAATCCCAGGCCAATGATGGCAATGGCTACAATAATTATCCAAAAGATATTATTTTTCATATTTGTTTAAAGCTTAACAAACACAGTATACTAGAATGAATAAACTATCAAAGTGCAATCTTTTTTAATTTAAAAAGCTTGGATAGAGATTGGCCAAAGATGAATAATTCTTACAATTGGTATTCACAACTGATTAAACCCACCTGGTCTCCTCCCAGTTGGTTGTTCGGTCCAGTCTGGACAGCTCTATACGCTATTATTTTTATTTCTTTTGGCTCGGTATTTTATAAAACTTTCAAAGGCAAACTTTCACTTATCATTGCTCTCCCCTTTTTACTCAATTTAATCTTCAATCTTGCCTTTACTCCATTGCAGTTTGGTTTGAAAAATAATTTATTGGCGGCCATTGATATCGCCTTAGTGCTCGCAACTCTGATCTGGGCCTTAGTTTCAATTTGGCCGCACCAGCGCTGGGTGGTTTACGTCAATCTGCCCTATTTAGCTTGGGTGACTTTCGCCACGGTTTTACAATTTACAATTACTTATTTGAATAAATAAAACTGATGTTTATCAAACTCTACCTCATTGCTCTGCCAGTCTTTTTTGCCATCGATATGGCTTGGTTGGGGTTAATAGCCAAGAATTTTTATGCTAAATATCTAGGGTTTTTAATGAAAGCAGATGTCAATTGGCTTGCCGCTCTTTTGTTTTATTTTTTATTCATTGTTGGTTTGGTCTTTTTTGTGATTGCGCCAGCGCTAGAGAAACAGTCTTGGACTTACGCCCTATTGGCGGGAGCTTTATTCGGCTTAATCACTTATGCTACTTATGATCTGACCAATCTAGCAACCATCAAAGATTGGCCTCTTTTAATCACGGTTATTGATATGATTTGGGGATCGGTATTGGCAGCATCAGTTTCAGTGATTAGCTTTCTATTGGCTCAGAAATTGGGTTTGTAAATTTTTTATTGGTAAGATCGAAATTTAAATCATTTTTCTGAAATAGTTTTTCCACGGTGCGGCAATACTAAAAAATTAGACCAAATGCTAGAATAGAAATATGACCGATCAGTTTATCCCATTTGACAGCGATCAAATTCAAGAAGAAATTCCAGGAAATCAGCCCGTTCCTCAACTAGCTAAAAATAAAAAATTGATCCCACTAATGATCATTGCTATTTTATTGGTGGCATCACTGGGTGTTTTTATCGGGTTTACCAAAAACTGGCGGTTGATAAATATTCACAATACTCCAACTGAAGAAACCCAGTCTGAATGGCTTGAATTTAAAGGCAAATATGGTGATTATTCTTTTAAATATCCTGCAGTATACGAAATTGAAGATCAGAGCGATCAGCCCGTCAACTTAAGCGAGAAACTGAAACTTTATAACGGCGATCAGCCCATTAATAAGATTGAGTTTAGAGCAGTTCAAGCTTGGTATCCAGACTATCCTGAAGATTCAAGAATAATTGGTAATCACCAATTTTGGTATGTGTCTGGTGAAAACTCAATCATGGTAATGACTGAGCGAGATCATCAAAAAATATTTGAATTTAATTTTTATGGAACTAATAATTTTGACGATTCATTAGTTCAACAAATTTTAGCTACTTTCTCGCTAAATCATATACAAATCCAAAAAGTGGAAAATTATTATTTAGGAATAAAGTTAGATTATCCTAATACTTGGTTGGTGGTGCGGAATGAATCTCAGCCAGCCTCTTCTTATAGTCTGGGATTAATCACTCCTCCTCAGGTTGATGTCGAATTAGGTGGTGCTGAAAGCAATCTAAGCTTTCACTATTTAGCTTCGCTTGATCAAAATCCTAGTTTATTGGCGGCGGCCCAGGGAAGACAAAACAGAATTGATGCGACCAAACTGAGCGCGGCCAAGTGGGGCGAAATTAATGGTTATGTAATTGATGGCATTCCCTCTCAGTCTTATCAGGAATTTGTTTTTCAAACAGCAACTGGATATTCATGGGTGGCCTACGATTTAAACTCTATTCATCGTCAGGAAATTGAGCAAATGCTCTCTTCAATGAAACTTTTAGAAATTGCTAAAAAAGATCATGAATATCAGAATCAACAGCTTGGTTTTGCTTTAGATTTTCCAGCTAGCTGGGCTGGTAAATATAAGGTTAATGATGTGGCTAGCTCTGAATTTGGTGGAGCAGAATTTGTTTATCTGTCCGCTGGCGAACCAGCCTCAACTTTATTTACGATTCTTGTTTATCCAACTCGCAATTATCAACAGCTCAGTCAAAGAGATAAAGATTCTTGCAAAATTGTTTTGGATACTAGCGAAAAAATTTATTGCGCCGTTCCATCATTAGAAAATCCATACAATCAGTCTGCCAATGTACAAGAATATCAAGAACTGATGTCAAGCTATCAGCAAATTATAAGTTCCGTTAGAGCTGTAAATTAGGATGTGATGCCCGACTTGGATTCGAACCAAGATTGACGGCTTCAAAGGCCGCTGTCCTGCCATTGGACGATCGGGCAATATTAGGAACCTGGTTATTCTATCTGGGAGCAGGCAATGTTTCAAGTTTTTCTTAAAACTACGTAATGGTTAAGATTGCCAGACTTGCCATCAGCGGTATACTCCTGCACTAATTCCAGTCCAGAATGATCAATTAATTTCTTCATTTCCTGCTCACCGGTGTAGTGACAATAGCGATGAGCAGTGATACCTTGTTGCCAATCCAAAATATAATCATTTTCCTCAAGTTCTTCAGGATCAATCTGCACGATGCTGGGATGAATTTGCTTTTTTTCAAAACGTTTTTCATTTAAAAATCGCCAAGCAGTGAGCACTAAAAAGCCACCAGAAACTAGAGAATCTCCTAGTAATCGTATTAATTCCAAGCGTAATTTTTGAGATGGAATGTGATGCAAAATACCAAACAAAGTGGCGAGGTGATATTTTTTGTAGGGAATTTTTTCTGTAATTGTTTGATTGAGCAAGGATTCAACCAAGTCGATAGTCATAAATTCTTTTTCAAATTTGAGCGGTGCTAGTCTTTGTTCGGCAAAATTTAGTAGTTCCTGGCTGTTATCTAAACCGTGATAAATCAATTTTTTAATTTTGCTTTTACGAAATAAAAACTCACCGAAGCGACCATTGCCACAGCCCACATCTAGCACTTTAAATTGAGTTTTTTGTTTGGCTAGCGGATCGATGATGGGCAATAGATTTTTCCAACCTTGCCAGTAAAAACTTCTAGTTTTACTAAACTCAGTAGCCGTCAGTTGATAGAAACGAGCATTGATTTCGTTGAGTTGGTGAATGAGAGCGGTTTTCATTAGTAGTTGATTGGTACAATACAGTATAAGTTTCCAGATTATGAAACAACTTAATTATACTAATTACCTCTCAGAATTGCTGGGTGTCTTGCGAGAGCTGGAAAAAGCTAAGCATTTGGATACGGCTTTTTTACAGAAAATCGTCAAACGCTATCCCCTCCCCGATGGCTCTATTTTGTCCAAAACTGATGTAATTTTTGCTTATAAACAATTAGCTGGCAAGCACGGCTTGAAGCCTTACGATGAAAAATTGGTTAAGAAAATCATGATGAAGCCCACCAGAACTATTTCTGGAGTAGCTCCAGTGACGGTGTTGACTAAGCCCTTTCCCTGTCCTGGTAAATGCATTTTTTGCCCCAACGACATCAGAATGCCCAAGTCTTATTTGAGCGATGAGCCGGGAGCACAACGAGCGGAGCGTAATTACTTTGATCCATATTTGCAAACCTACAATCGGTTGGATGCTCTGCGTGCCATGGGCCATCCAGTCGATAAGGTCGAGTTAATAGTGCTGGGCGGGACGTGGTCATATTATCCGGAAGATTATCAAATTTGGTTTATTAAAGAATGCTTCCGAGCAATGAATGAATTTGGTCAGCAAGACGACCGAAAAAAAATTCAACAGTTTTATCAAAAAAAACAGCAACAATTCAAAAAAAATAAACAAGCTTTTGCAACTAATGATCCACAAAAAAATAAACAATCCTTTGCGAAGCTAGAATTGCACGGTGAAGATTTGAGCAAACGCTACAACCAAGTAATATCTGAAATCTATATTGCTCCAGAAAAAAAACTGGGCATTGATCATTATCAGCAAGCCAGCTGGGATGAATTGATCGAACAACAACAACTTAATGAAAAGGGAAAAATTCGTAATGTTGGTTTAGTTTTGGAGACTAGACCAGATAATATTTCAGAGTTAGAGGTGATTCGTTTGCGTCGTTTGGGTTGTACTAAAGCTCAAATTGGCGTGCAGAGTTTGCAAGATGAGGTATTACAAAAAAATCACCGCGGTCATGATGTGGCTGCCACTCGTCGGGCCTTTGCCTTATTGCGCCAAGCAGGTTTTAAGATTCATGCTCACTGGATGGCCAATCTCTATGGTTCAAACCCAGAGCTTGATAAACAGGACTATGAATTACTTTTTAGCGATATTGATTTCCGCCCAGATGAATTGAAGATTTATCCTTGTTCTCTAATTGAAAGCGCTGAGTTGATGAAATATTATCAAGCCGGCCAATGGCGACCATACAATCAAGAAGAATTGCTTGATGTTTTATCCCACGTTTTATTGGCGACTGAACCTTATTGCCGATTAACTAGAGTGATTCGTGATATTCCTTCACCAGACATTGTGGTGGGTAATAAAAAAACTAACTTCCGGCAAATCGCCGAGCAACATTTGGCCAAACTTGGTCAACAATCACAGGAAATTCGTGTGCGAGAAATTCGTGGAGAGTCGTTTGATCCAGAAAAGATTGTTCTAGAAACCTTCAGTTTCGGAACACCAGTCAGTTACGAACAGTTCTTGCAATACACTGTTCCAACGATAAATGGTGAAAAGCTACTTGGATTTTTGCGGTTGAGTCTCCCTAAGAAAAATAGTTTTATTAAAGAGTTGAAAAACAGCGCCATGATTCGTGAAGTGCACGTTTATGGTCCAGCTACCAAGATTGGCACAAAGTCTAAGAAAAATGCTCAGCATTTGGGATTGGGCACGCGGCTGATGAAAATTGCTAAACAGCGAGCCAAAAAAATGGG
>JBDRPH010000022.1:0-5637 GCA_043827245.1 Minisyncoccota bacterium
TGTTTTTGAGTATTTTGTTGTTGATATCGTGTTGCTCTAATTCGTGTAGGGAGTTGTTTTTGGTATGTTCTTGATTCTTTGCTTAATAGGTCTGATGGTCACTGGACTATGGGAAGTCAAGAAGAATTCCAAAAGACAGCAGGCTACTGGGGAGTTCATTCTTCCAGTTCAATAGGCTCTGCTATGGTTCAAACGGCTTCCTTAAATCAATCTTTAAACTCGATTTCTTCTGCGCTTTCATCTCTTTCTACTTCAACCTCTAGGAGCTTTGGAGCCTCTGGTTCCGGCTCCTCAGGCGGCTCCTCTGGCGGAGGTGGTGGTGGAGGCGGCGGAGGCGGTGGTGGAGCAGGATAAAAAATTATTTAATTGCCGTTGATAAATTGGTGCTGATTAGTGTATTTAAACTTACGCCTTCCTGTTTGGCTTTATAAGTCAAACTTCTGTGCAAGGATTTTGGCAAACGTACATTTAGCTTTCCACTAAACTCATTTTTAGTTGGCTCTGGGATAGAAAGCTTTTTTTCTAGTTTGATTTTTATCCAAGCTTTTTTGGCGTCCTCAATCATTTCCAAAGCTTCTTGTTTGGTGTCGCCCTCAGTAAAACAACCAGGCAGTTCCTCAATTTCTGCGAAATAAGTTTGGCCCTCATCTTCTTTGAGTCGAATGGTGTAATCGAGACTTAAGTAGTAGGCAAGGTTTTTTCTCTTTTTCATAAATTTTCTCCAACTATTTCTAATACTCGTTTAACATAAGTTTGTTTAATGTATGGTCGTTTGTAAGGCACAGTTATAGCGATATTTCCTTTAGTGTAAGTATAATGACTGCTTCCCGATCCTGGTTGTCTCCTCTCGAAACCGTGGCTTAATAAAATGTTATTTAAAGTTTCAAAATCAACGGTTTTGCTGTTATTTATTGCTTTTTGTAGTCTTTTCTCTCTCTTCGTCACTAATAAATAGTACTACCAGTGGTACTATCTGTCAAGAATAAATTTATTGAAAATTCCCACTTTTCAGTTTCTACCTGGTTGGTATACAATCTGGATCAATGTCAGTGTTCTTTTTAACTACTACCACAACCGTAATTACCCGTTAGGGGAGGGTGTAGTGTAAGTTAAACGCGCAACCCTCTCAGAATGCAGAGGGTTTTTTTTGTTCAAAAAAACAAGCTAGTGGAACAGATAAAAAAACCAAGTACAATAAGGAAAGACTATATGGCAAAATCAGCAAGCAACCCAGACCAACTTTTAAAGATTCGTCACACCGCAGAGCATGTGCTGACTATGGCAATGCTTAAGCTTTTCGGCGCAGACAAAATTATCATGGCTATGGGTCCAGCTACGGATGATGGTTTCTATTTTGATTTTGATAGTGCAGATGATTTCAAGCTTTCCGAAACAGACTTTCCCAAAATTGAGCAAGAAATGCAGAAAATTATCGACCAAGATCTGCCAATGACCCGGCAAACAATCTCGATTGAAGAAGCCAGAAAAATGTTTGCTGACAACCCTTATAAACAAGAATGGCTGGATGAGATTGAAGCAAAAAATGAGGAGGCCAGTGTCTATTGGTTGGGTGAGCCAAATCAAACCAATTCATTTGTTGATTTATGTTCCGGACCACATGCCAAAAGCACGGGCGAGATCAAAGCATTTAAGCTTCTCAGTATTGCTGGTGCCTATTGGCACGGTGATGAAAAGAATAAAATGCTGACCAGAATTTACGGCTCAGCCTTTGAGTCACCAGAGGAGTTAGACAGTTACATCGTGAACTTGGAAGAGGCCAAAAAACGAGATCATCGCAAGCTTGGCCGTGAACTAGATTTGTTCAGTTTTTCCGACTTAGTTGGTCCCGGATTACCGTTATGGTCACCTAAAGGTACGATTTTGCGCAATCTTTTGGATGATTTTGTTTGGCAATTGCGCCAAAAAAAGGGTTACTTAAAAGTAGAGATTCCTCACATTACCAAAAAAGATTTATATGAAGTTAGTGGTCACTGGGATAAGTTTGGTGACGAACTATTTCGCATGACTACCAAAGAAGGGCATGAGTTTGTGATGAAGCCAATGAACTGTCCTCATCACACTCAGATCTATGCTCGCAAGCAATACAGTTATCGTGAAATGCCTCAACGCTATTCCAACACAACGATGGTTTACCGTGATGAGCAGACAGGAGAGTTGACTGGTTTGTCTAGAGTACGCTCGATCACTCAAGATGACTCGCACGTTTTTTGTCGTCAGAACCAAGTGGCTGATGAAGTTAATGCTGTTTGGGATATTGTGGAAGAGTTTTATCAAGCATTTAACTTCGAATTGAAACCTCGTTTGTCTCTGCACGACCCCAAAGAGTCGGAAAAATATTTGGGCAAAGAAGAGCAATGGTTGGAAGCAGAAGAGCAGCTACGAGAACTAGTGCGCATGCGCGGCGTAGAGGCGATTGAAGCGGTGGGTGAAGCAGCTTTCTATGGTCCCAAACTGGATTTTATGGCCTATGACAGTCTGGGTAGAGAGTGGCAAGTAGCTACAATCCAATTAGATTTTAATATGCCAGAGCGCTTTGATCTTTTTTGTATCAACGAAGAGGGCGAACAAGAGCGAGTGGTGATGATCCATGTGGCAGTGATGGGTTCTATAGAACGTTTTCTATCGATTCTCATCGAACATTACGGCGGAGCATTTCCTGTTTGGCTTTCACCAGTGCAAGCCAAAATTTTACCAATTGCCGACAGACATCTTGAATTTGCTCAACAAGTCAAAGAACAGTTGGAAGCTCAAGGTATTCGCACAGAAATAGACGATCGCAGTGAGCGTTTGCCAGCCAAAATTCGTGATGCTCAATTGGAAAAAGTTCCCTACATGTTAGTGATGGGCGACAAGGAAATAGAGAGCGGTCAGGTGAATGTTCGTCAGCGTGATGGATCGCAAAAAATGATGGTAATCGAATCTTTTATTGAAGAAATCAATACTATCATCGAACAAAAACAGTCATAATTTTGAAATTAATCAAGAGAAAATTGATTGAACTTACTCGTCAGCCAGGTTTTCGATTCCCTCCAAATCTTCTTCGACCTCATCGGGTTTGTTTACGTTCATGTTTTTCAAAACCAAACGATCTATCGTAAATGGAGCAGCCAGAGAAATGATTTCTAGAGTAAAAATCGATAGCTCAAAAGCACTGGGAATTTGATTGGTGATGAAAAAAGCACCAAGTCCAATTAATCCAGAAGTGAAGAGAGTGTCGCTAAACATTTCTTTTTGAAAGGCATCGATAATCTTGGTTTCTATCCCCATTTTTTCAGCCAATTGTCCCTTGCGGATAATCTTGGAAACACCGTGATAAACCAAGACTGTAAAGGTCACGACAGCAGTAACAGTATTGAAAGTTCGATTGGGAATACTAACATCTCCGCTGAAAATGCCAAAACTTAAGCCCACTGGAAAGTGTCGTATTAGAATCCAAGACAAGAGGAAAAAAGCCAATAAATAGCCAGTGGTGTAGCGCCCCCAGCGCCCATTAAAGATTTTTCGTTCGGCTTTTGATCCTTGTTGACTGCGGATAGCTCGTTTGGCAATAAGAATTATGACTTGAATGATGATCAGGATGGCCCAAACGATCAATAAAATGTGCCAGCCCAGATCCTTTGTTTCAGTGACTGTTGGGTAAGGAATTTTGAAAAAAGTATCTCTAATGGGGTAGTTTGGATAAGGAACCCAGCCATAAAGCAAGCTTGGCTCGATTGCTTTTGCATAAAAATCAGTCAAAAACAAGCGCCCGATCGAGACATACGACACCAATTGCATGACAAAATCCACAGCATAGAATAGGAAGGTCACGTTTCCTTGGCGGAATTTTTTCTTGAGAATAAAACCTTGTTGATCGGTGCCTTTAAACTTGGCTACGGTTTGTTGAAACTCTTTGATGCTATTGGCTTTGATAATTCTAACCATGCGAAAGGGAATCATTAGTAGAGTTTGGATAATTCCCAGTAATACTACTGAAATCCACATACTATTAATGAGTCCGTAAAACAAAAACAACAGGCTGGCATAGAATTGATAAGTTAAACCAGAGAAAAAAGCATAAATTAGCAGAATGATGGCGACGATAGAAACCAGAGTGCTGAAGGTGGGTAGATTAGTGCGAGAGCTAATTTTGGAATCACGAGTTATGGGTGGTTGGTTAACAAATTGATTCTCAGTCATGTGAGAAGATTATTGTACAGCGCCAGCCAGAAAGAAAGAGTAGATTTAATTTGGATTTTTTAAATAAAAAAATCTATTGTCTTTTTCTCCCAAAAACTCAAAACCAAACCGTTCATAAACTTTATGAGCAACTAAGTTGTCGGCGGCAGTGCTCAGCCAGACGCTTTCCTGAGGGTGCTTTTGCCAAAAATGAGCGAAGGCTTTTCTCATCAAAGGAAGAGACAATCTTTTGCCGCGAGCGTCTCCATAAAGCCGAATACCGAACGTCCAATGGCTGGGCTTGATTGGTAAATTGCTTGACAGAGGTGAGGGCCTGCTCAAGTCATCAATAGATAATGATTCATGGAAAAACCAGGCTAAGCCCACTAGCTTATTTGGACTTAATTTGGGAGTAAGGGCACAGACAATTCGTTCACCAGCCAGCCAAGTTTTCAATTTTGCCAAGCTGGCAAAGCGCTGCGGATCGGAAGTAAACTTGATGACTAAGGGATCGTTTTTAGCAGCTGCCACCACTTGTTGTTGATGACTTTCATTCAATCCTTGCCATAGGCTGAATTGATTGCCCGCCCGGTCGATCACACAACTATCGCAGATTAAACTACTTTTTTGCATACCGTTATTTTAACAGGAGAATTAAATTGAACGTATTAAATAACGCTCTCAATATCCACTTTAACCCCAGGTCCCATGGTGGGAGAAAGAACTACGTTCACGGCTTTGCCTTTTAGAGCATTGAGCAGAGCGCGCAAATTCTCAATCAATTTTTTGGTTTCCATGGAAGTTTTTCCCAAGGAAAGATGAATGAGAGGTTGCTTTTTTTCTGATTTCAAAACTTGTTTTCCGGCCGCTAGTTCTTTGACTGCTCGGTCTGGATTGGCAGTGAGGGTGCCATTTTTAGGATTAGGCATTAGTCCTTTAGGTCCTAGCAATCTAGCGAGTTTGGCTAATTTGGGCATAAATTCTGGCGAACTAACTAAAATATCAAAATCGATTTTCCCCGCTTCAATTTCTTTCAAAACCTGATCGTCAGCTACGACTACTTTACGTTGTTGACCGGTAGAATGGGGGAGAGTGACTTCGACACTCACGTCCGTGCTTCTCACTTCGATATCAGCATTAATAGTGCCCTCAAATTTGCTGTAAGAAAGTTTTTTGACTAATTCTATAGCAGACAAAACGTCATATTGACGAGTACGATCCACTTTTGATTTAGTTGCCATATATTTTTTGCCACGCACTCGTTGAACCTTGGGCTTGTTAGTTTTGGCAGACTTTTTAGCTTGATCTTCCTCTTGAATTACACCTGGCTCGCCCTGATTCAATGCCTGATCGTCGTCATTTTTCTTGGGATCAGCCACGATTTTGATCTTCACTTCTTTGCTGGACATGTCGACATTTTTGGTAGTACCCATAATTTCCTTTAAAATTGTCTAATTA
>JBDRPH010000023.1:0-9710 GCA_043827245.1 Minisyncoccota bacterium
AACTATTGAAAGTTTAACAAATAATGATCAATAACTCTGTTGGCTATCTTACAAACTAGGTTTTTGCTAACTGATTTTTATTTTTCGGCCTGATTATTAATTCTCATCAATTCAATAATTCTGTCTTGGTTCGTGGTTTGCAAAAATTTTCCAATCGCTTCCATGTCTGGAGATTGATCTTCCAGACGCATTTTGCCAATCTCTTGCCATAAAACTTCACCTACTAAAAAACCAGCCGCCCCATTTTCCAGTGCTGATCGTAAATTATTTTTAAATTCTTCATATGTTTCACTGCCCGAAGCAACTAACCAAGGAATGTCTAAGTGGCTAGTGAGCGTAGCGGCCGCCAAAGGATCTGCTGGATATTGCAAAGCCAGCGCGCTGGAAAAACGCTGCAGTTCGCTGACTGCTTCAAGCTGAGCTTCTTGAAATTCTTCTGGTTTGAGCTTGCTTCCTGCTGGGTTGTAAATCATCAATTTGATCAAAAAATCAATTTCTTCATACTGACAAAAGTCAAAAACCTCTGCCACTAACTGCTTCTTTTCCATGGCTTTTTCTTCAGTAGGATGATAAAAAAGTTCTAGTTTTGCCGAGCCATACATATTGCGAATATTTTCAATGCCAAAATTGGGAATAAATTTGGGAATTGCCAGTGGATCAGGGGTTTGCATCTGTTCCAAACGTACCAAGGTTCCTGCCAATTTAGTTCCTTCTGTCAAAAGTTGGAGGGAATAAATTGGATCCAGCACTACTCCAGCCGCTTGATGTGAATGGATTTTTACTAATTGACCCAGAACTTCGGTGAGAAACTCTTCGTGAGAGGATTCTTGCAAAGAAAGACCGAGTAAATCGGCCAGCAAATAAGCTTCATCTAGGGAAACAATACTAAGTGAGCCGGTTTCTTTTTTAAGGGCAGACAATTTCATGAAGACTAGTATATCGATTTCTCGAGAGTTTTGAAACCACTCTTCATTTCCATCGCCAAACTACTTCAAAATCGTCTTTATACGAGCCACTTGATCTGTGTTTTATCTTGATCTACGATCGCGGTCATTACTGCGGAAACCACCGTAACTACCACCTCGGCCACCACGATCATTACTGCGACCATAAGAACCGCCACTTCGACCACCACGGTCTCCGCCTCGATCGCCACCGCGATCATTACCGCGTGAAGATTTCTTTTGCTCGCCTTCTTCTGTAGATAACATAGACAGACCGATCTTGCCGTCTTCTTTGATTTCGTTAATTCTGACATGAACGGTATCACCCAATTTCACTACGTCATCAACATTATCGATTCGATCTAGGGACATTTCAGAAATATGCACCAAACCTTCTCGGCCAGGTAGATATTCTACGAAAGCACCATAGTTTTCGACTCTGGTGACTGTGCCGTCAAATTCCTCATTAATCTCGATTACGCGCATCATGTTGGAAACTCTGGCTACAGCGGCGTCAATCTTGGTTTGATCACTGGAAGAAATATTAACTAATCCCAGTTCTCGCTCCTTGTCCTCATCAACGTTAATCTCAGCACCGGTTTCTTCAATCAGAGCTTTAATCATCTTGCCTCCTGGACCAATCAACTCGCCGATTTTTTCAGCGGGAATCTCGATCTGAACTACTTTGGGAGCATAAGGAGAAAGCTCTTTTCTAGGCTCACTGATTACCTTGAGCATTTCGCTCAAAATATGCAATCTGCCAATCTTGGCTTGCTCCAAGGCTTGTTCCAAAATAGTTTGAGGAATACCTTTAAGTTTAATATCCATTTGAATAGCGGTAATACCTTCTTTACTACCAGCGATCTTGAAATCCATATCACCGACATGGTCTTCTAGGCCCTGAATATCAGAAAGCACTACATATTTTTTACCATCAGACATCAAACCCATGGCAATACCAGCTACCGGGCGCTTAATAGGCACACCAGCGGTCATAAGAGACAGCGTTGATCCACAGACTGCGGCCTGTGAAGTAGAGCCGTTAGAGCTCATGATTTCTGAGACTACAAGGATAGTGTAAGGAAAGTCTTTTTGATCTGGGATCATGGGTATCAAGGCTCTCTCAGCCAAAGCTCCGTGACCAATTTCTCGGCGTTTAGGCCAACCAAATCGACCAGCTTCTCCAGAAGCGTAGGGCGGCATGTTGTAGTGATGAATATAGTGACGAGTTTGTTCACCCCCAATACCTTCAATCAGCTGTCCAAGGGTTGGATCAGCCAAAGTGGTAATAGTGGCGGCTTGAGTAGCTCCTCGCTTGAACATGGCAGAGCCATGTGTTCTGGGGAACAAATCAATTTCACACCAAATAGAACGAATTTCATCGGTTTTTCTACCATCAGGTCGCAAATCTTCTTCCAAAATCATTTTGCGAGCCTCTTGCTTGGCTAGTAAGTTAAAAGCCTTAGTAACCTGTTTGTCTGTTACCAATTCAGCTTCGTCTTCTACTCCATCATTGAGTTTGGCCAAGATTTTTTCTTTAATCGGCTCAAACTCTACTGGCTGTAATCGACCCTGAAGATCAACCACTGTGCGAACTTCTTTAGCAAAATCAGCATAAATGCGCTCTGCTAAAGAATTAAGTTCAACCTCAGCTTGTCGGTCTTCATCTGTAACTAGTTCAATCTTGTCTTTGCCAACTTCAGTTGTAATTTCTTCAATGGTATCGCAAATTTTGCCTAATTCTTTTTGCGCCAAAGCCATCGCTTCGATGACGGTAGCTTCACTCACTTCATTAGCACCAGCCTCTACCATCACAATCGCATCGCCACGACCAGAGACGATTAAGTCTAGATCATTGACTGCGCGTTCAGTGTTTGTAGGGTTGAGCGTAAACTTGCCTGTTTCTTTTTGAAAACCAATGCGCAAACCAGCGATCGGACCATCAAAAGGAATTTCTGAAACTGCCAAACCGATAGCACTACCTAGTAAGCCCAACATGTCTGGATCATTTTCTTCATCATAAGAGAAAACTGTGTTAACAATCTGCACTTCATTAGTAATTCCTTCTGGAAATAATGGTCGCAAAGTGCGATCAATTACTCGAGCTTTAAGAATTACGTCATCTGAAGGTCGGCCATCGCGTTTCACCCAACGAGAACCTTTAATAATACCAGCGGAGTAAAGCTTTTCAGCAAACTCAACTGATAGTGGGAAGTAACCTAGGTCGACTTTGCGACCGAGAGCTACAGTAGTATGTACGGTGGTTTCACCGCAAGTAACCAAGACGGCGGCACTGACTTGTTCAGAAAACTTGCCGATCTCGATATCTATCTCTTTGCCATTAACGGCGATAGTTTTTTTATATGTTTTTGGATATTTGGGATATGCCATTTATTCCTTTTGCTACCAAAAAAACTCACTCTTCAGAGTGCCAATTTAAGGTAGAACTTTTTTAATTAATATATCTTCGATTGGAAAATATATTACTATTTTGTGGAACGGGGGATCTCAAGCGGCAGAGAGTACTTGATGTTCAATCACTCTTTGCCAATCGAGGGCCTCTCGCCCACTTTATTTCCAATCAGCGGATATTATAGCAGAAAATGAGTTTATTTGCTCAAACCTAGTTTTTCGACCAACTTTTTGTAACGATCTTCACTGCGATTTTGCAAGAATTTCAATAAACGACGACGCTTGGAAACTTGTTTGAGTAAACCACGTCGAGAGTGATTGTCTTTCTTATGAGTCTTTAAATGCTCAGTTAACTCTTGAATAGACGCCGTTAACAATGAGGCTTGTACCTCTGGAGAACCGGTGTCACCTTCAAATAACTGAAAGTCTTTAATAATTTGATTTTTTTGGGCGCTTGTTAGTGCCATGGTATGCCTTTCGTGCCTTTGTTCCGCTCGCTCCCAATTGGCCAGCCGACAAAGTAACCTTGGTTTGTTTGTAAGGCCTGTATTGTACCAGATTGGCTCAAAAAAAGGAAAGTGATTGCATTTGCCTTGCTTTCAGTGATTATGATATACATAAGTAAACATCAATTTGCCCAGAAAGAAAACTATGAGCGATCAAGAAAAAATGTTTTCGGTAAAAGGTAATGGAGAACTCCATTGTTTTGAACATCAGGGGGTTGCTTATATTTTCACCAATGAAGAAATAGAAGAGTTAGAGGCGTTGATTGATAATCCAGCGATTCCCTTTATAGCAACTGCTTTAGGTTTTCTATTGAGAGAAGGCCGGCTAACCGGCGGCAAACCGACCATAGCAGAAATTAGTAAAGTTTTTAGCATTAGAGTTGAACAACGAGGTTCATCCACGTCGTTTGCCGATCCTCTGGAAACAAGAAGCTCTAGAATTCGTGTGGATTCTGGCTTCATTATTCCCAATGACAAAATCTCCCAGCTTGGCGGAGGAAACTATCATGTTGGAATAACAAAAATGACCAGATATCTTGAGAGTATTTATAAAGAACATGGCACTATTGCCAATGCAATGGTCGCAGAGACTCCAAAGAAAACCCCAGAATCAGCCGCCCGTTTCGAGGCATTAAAAAAACAAGGAGAAATCTCGGCTGAAAGAGCAGAGATGCAACGACAAATTGAATTTAAAACAACTCAAGAAAAAATGGTCGACGGCTTGATTGCCGAAGCAAGTGCCCATAGCAAAAAGCGCTAAAAAAAAATTAATCGTCTTCTTTTTTGTAAGCGATGATGATGTCACCGACTTGAAAATCGAGTTTCTTATTTTTAAAAGTCAGGCCAGCCTCATTTTTGGCTTTGACGGATAGAATCTCATCTTTACCATGTCTCATCTGGGTTATCACTGGATTGGCCAGGATTTTATCGTCGCGTTTGAGATGTAATAGATCAGATTTTTTAATTTCACCAGTCTTGACTTTTACTCCAGCAATCTGCTCCCCTTTGATCTCAAAAAGCTGAACTACTTCTGCTTCGCCAATCACTACCTCATCGATAGTCGGCTCCATCACTCTGAGCATTTGTTTCTGCAAATCTTCAATGAGGTGATAAATGATCTTGTATTCCTTGATTTTGACACCCAAATCCTTGGCAAAATTCTTGGTATTGCGCAGGACTTTAATGTTAAAAGCAATGATGAGCGAGCGACTGGTCTCAGCCAGTTCGATTTCGTGCTCGGTGACTGGACCAATTCCAGAGGCAATTAGATTAACACTCTCCTTATCGATGTTTTGTAAAATAGCTTCTAGAGTGCCTTTTACATCGGCTTTGACGATCAAGTTAAGTTTAACTTTTTCTCCAAAAGCTTCGTCTAGATCAATGTCTTCCCAACCCTCCAAAGCAGTATTTTTTTCTGGGACTAATTCCTCGATTGGCTCCTGCGCAACTTGGTAATCCATGCCCTTGGCATGGACTATTGATCCAACTTCAGGCACATCTTTGAGACCCACAATCTCGGTGGGTTCCCCTGGTAAAACTTGTTGCAGCTGTTCGCCTTGTTCGTTGGTGAGTAATTTGACCCGACCCTCAATACCATCCACCAAAATATCTTGACGGGCGGTGAGCGTACCTTGCTGAACAATTACTCTGGCAATAGGGCCTTTATGAGGATCTTTAGCCGCTTCTATCACGACTGCTTCCAGAGGAGCAGTGGGATCTGCTTTCAACTCCAAAAGTTCAGCCATAACGCTCAAGGTTTCTAGTAATTTATCAACACCCTTACCTGATTTGGCGGAAATTTCAACAGATTCAACTTCTCCACCGAAGCTGCGCACTATTATGTTCTGTTCCGCTAGCTGACCTTTGACCTCATCTATTCTGACACCTTCTACATCAATTTTATTGATTGCTACTAAGAAAGGTACATTAGCTTCCTTTATGTATCTCAAAGACTCAATAGTTTGTGGTTTGACACCATCATTGGCGGCCACCACCAGCACCACAATGTCAGTAATTTGCGCTCCACGCTGACGCATTTTATTAAAAGCCGCGTGGCCAGGGGTATCAATAAAAGTCAGAGGTTTGCCCTCATACTCTATTTGGTATGCCCCGATGTGCTGGGTAATACCGCCCGATTCCTTGGCTTGTAGATTACTCTTACGAATATAGTCCAAAAGCGTGGTTTTGCCGTGATCGACGTGACCTAGGATAGTGATAATGGGCGGACGTGGTTGCATGGCCATAATGAATTATTTCTCCTCTACTGGTTCCTCTGCTGGTTTTTCTTCCTTGGGCTCTTCAGTCGATTCCTCAGCTGGTTCGACGGTTGATTCCTCGATTGGTTCTTCAACTGGCTCCTCAGCTGACTCTTCAACTGATTCGGCTGGTTTGACGGCGGGCTCAACTAATTGCTCAGCTGGCTCGACAATCGGTTCATCTACCACTGGTTCAGCAAAAGCCTTGGCGGCCGCTTCTTTGGCGGCATCTCTGGCGGCTTGGTCTTTAATGTCTTGCTCAACTCGTTTGCGTAGAATCTCTTTTTGATCTTCAGCCAGATCTTCCATAGCTAACCATTTATCCTGGAAGCGAACTAAGTCATTGAGAGTGGTCAGCTTATTTTGCACCAAAATCTCTCTAGTCTCAGTTGTCAAACCATCATAGGTATCAATTTCATATTCCTCATCGCCAGTAGCTTGAGTTTCTACCGCACCAGCGGCTGTCTTGATGGTAATTTGATAGCCAAGCAACTTGGCTGCTAGACGAACGTTCTGACCGCCCCGACCGATAGCCAAACTTAGTTGATCATCTGGAGCCGTGACGATGATCAGTTTTTTCTTTTCATCAATTTCGACTAATAGATTCTCGGCTGGAGCTAGAGCTCCTTTGACATAAAGTTGCATGTCTTCAAAATGAGGAATAATGTCCACTTTTTCGTTATTCAGTTCTTCAATCACTTTCTGGACACGCACTCCGCGTTGACCGACACATGAACCGACCGGATCGACACCTTCTTGAGTAGAACGAACCGCTAATTTGGTACGCACACCAGCCTCGCGGGCAATGGCGACAATCTCAACTGCCTTGGAAGCCACTTCTGGCACTTCACGCTCGAAAAGTTTGGCTACTAGGTTTTTATCAGCTCGAGAAACAATCACGGTTTCCCCTCGGGGAGTTTCACGAATGTCTTTAATGAGCACTGCAATTCTAGAGTTTAGACGATAGAACTCACCGCGCATCTGTTCTTCTGGAGGCATCCAGCCATGACCACGGCCTAGATCTACTACTACACTGCGTCGATCCATACGCAAAACTTGACCGGTAATCATTTCGCCTATTTTGTCTTGAAAAGAGGCAATAATCTGATCTTTTTCTGAACGACGGATGCGTTGCAAAATTACTTGTTTGGCAGTTTGGGCGGCAATACGACCAAAACCAGGAGGAGTTACCTCTTTGATCTTAGTTTCATCCCACTTGGTAATTTCCTCTGTTTCTTCATCTCGTTCCAAAACTGGGGCACTAAAAATCTTTGATTCACCAGTTTCTGGATCAAGTTTAGTGAAGTAATAAAATTCCTCATCCAAGATTCCCATTTGCTTACGATAAGCCGAGACCAAAGCCTGACGAATCGCTTCGTAAATTTCCTCTGGAGCTATCTTTCTTTCCGTGGCGATCTGATTGATAGCCGCCGCGAATTCTGTTCTCACTACATTGCTTAAATTTGCCATGTTGTCCTTATTTTTTTAATTTAATTATTTTTACTATTTTTGGTCTAATTTATCAAAAAAGACGGTCTTTAAGGATCCGTCTTTCATCAGCATTATTCGACCAGAGTAGATTATAGCACTAATCCTGCAAAATAACCAAGATTTAAGAGACTGTTTTAATTAGAGACTGTTAATCAAGTCTTCAGCAGGAATAATTTTATTTTTGATTTCTTCTTGTTCCCGCAATGAATTTTGGTAAGACTGAGTACTTTCATTAATTCTCTGAAGATCACCCCGTAACTTTGGATCTCTTAAGTCTAATCGAGACACTTGAAGAAAAGCACCTATGTCTTTTCCATTAGTATCTTTCCAATTAAGTCTATAGGACTTACCACTGCTGGCGGTATGTTCTTCTTTCATGCAATCGATCAAACCATCGACTTGACCACCAAATTTATTAATTACGTCAAGAGTGCTAATTATCTTGTTTGGATTGGCAACCTCATTTGAATTAACAGCGTAAGCACCAGCTTCTGCATAGGCAATGTCAGAAAATGATTCAGTTTCTGATGCCGTGCTGCGTTTTTGTCGTAATGACAAAAGCAGTCTGCGTCCCTTCGAATCAATAATGTCAAGAAAAGCATCAGGGTATTTTTCTTTGAGCAAATCCATTAGTTTGTTATTATTTTTTTCTTCATCTGTCTTACCATCCTCATGCTGGCGCTTTAGTTCCTCTTCTCTGGTAATCCTAGCGTTTACTCCTTGGGTGGCTTGAACGTCTGCTAGCTCATGAGCTACTTCAGGATCAGCGATGCGACCTTTTTCACCCTCATCGTGCTCTCCTTGATCATAAAAGGTGCTGGCTGATGTTGCTTCAACAACCGGTTCTGGTGTTTCTTTAACAGCCGGTTTTAGTGCTTCTTCTGACATGGCGAGAGCCCTTTCTTAAATTATTTTGAGTTGCTTTATTCAGTTGCTTGATTAATCGTAGCATAAGCAGAGGTTTGCACACAACAAACCAAAACTAGAGTTCAGCTCTTTTCAGATCTTCGATTAGTTTTTTTTGCTCGCGAGTGAGTTTTTCTGGAATATCGATAACAATCCGTACATAAAGATCGCCTTTTCCTCGACCGCGCAGATGCTGGACACCTTCTTCACGCAAACGAATTAGACTGTGAGATTGGGTGCCTGGGCGAATTTTCAATTTTAATTTTTCTTCGCGCAAAGTGGGAATTTCAATGTTTCCGCCAAGTAGTGCGGTAGTGAGAGGAATTTTTTCTATCAGAAAGACGTCATAGCCGTCACGTTTGAATCTGGAGTGAGTCTTGACTTCGATCGTGACATCAAATTCATCAAATCTGAGGCGAGTACCATCACTAGCCCCAGCAGGAATTTTGACGGTGTGTTTCTTGCCATTTACTTCAACTTCTTTTTCTACACCATGAACTGCTTCCATGAATTCGATGGCTAGTCCGTATCGAGGGCGGCGGGCGCGGTTAAAGCCACCCCCAAAAAACTGCTCAAAAATCTCGAAAGGATCACCAAAATCGAAGTCGGCAGCAGGCTGCCCGCCGCCCTGACCAGTGGTGTAAGTCCAGGTAAATGGACCTTGCTGAAAACCGCCAAACGGCCCACCCTGACCAGCCGAACCCATACCAGAAGCAGGATCAAAGGCCGCATGACCAAATTGGTCATAAGTCTTACGTTTCTTTTCATCGGACAGCACCTGATAGGCTTCATTAATTTCTTTGAATTTTTGTTCAGCGTCTGCTTCTTTATTTTTATCTGGGTGATACTTCAAAGCCATCTTACGATAGGCCGACTTAATCTCGCTGGCCGCAGCAGATTTCTTCAGTCCTAGAATCTCGTAGTAGTCACGTTTGGTTGCCATAATTAATTTAAAATAATTGCCTTAAAATTGGCTAATTAACGAACGCAATTGTAACAAGCTTTCTAATGAAAGTTAAGCAGACAAAATCACTGTCTGCTAATGATTTTCTCCACCCTGGCTGGCAAACTAGGAATTATTCTCTCAATTTTATTAGTATCAAGAACAGAATTATTAATTGGATTTTTCAATAAACTTACTGATCGGATTGATTCTTCTACCTCTTTAATAATTTTTTTCATGCTTCTTTTAAATT